>DKOI01000062.1:40079-45549 GCA_002469885.1 Legionellales bacterium UBA7366
CAAAGCACAAATCCTTTTTCTTTCATTGGAACTCTCTAGAATATTCTTCGATATGCCATGGAATTAAAAACTCACCTTGACGCACCTTAAAATCAACGATTACTTTATTCAAATTTATCGACACTTGAAAATCACTAACCCCATCAACCAATTCGATGGCGTTGTTGTGATTTTCTTTTCGATACAATGAATAATCACCGCGCGTTTTTTTAACGTAGTATTGCCGACGAATCAGCTCAGCACTGCACGGTAAATTCGCATGCTCATCTCGACGCGATAAAGTCAACACACCTTTTACATTAACCATAGGTGTTACTAACACACTCCTTTCCAAACACGCATCAAAGCCTGCCATTTGAATATCCGCGCGAATAAGTCTCTCGACAAACGCTCCTTTCTCTATTAAAGCTGCCACTGAATCCATATGAATCATCGCTCTATTCACAATCGCGAATGACTCTATAATGCCAGCCATCAACAATAACCCTAAAGCGCAAGCTATGACGAGCTCAAGCAAACTAAAGCCTTTCATAAAGCCCAACATCAACAGTGTGGACACTCTTCAGGCTAGCTTGCAGAAAGCCCGAGAGCCCAATAGAGATTACGAACAAGCACACGCAAACCTCAAGCAATGAAAAACCTTTCATAAGCACTCCAAATAAAGTTTAGTTTTGAATAAATAAATGACAGATTGACTTTCGCTACGGCGCGCAGCTTGCTAAGATAAATAAAGGAAGATGTTAATTTTATCGTTTTCAAGAGGTTAAGGTCAACCTCTTTAGGAGCAACACGCATGGAAGTAGAAAGAGAAACGCATACTGTCACCATGGCTGAAGTGATGACGCCAGACAAAGCTAACTTTTCAGGCAAGGTCCACGGCGGTCACCTACTGAGCATGCTCGACAGAGTGGCTTACGCCTGCGCAGCGCGCTATGCCGGCGCCTATATCGTCACCCTCTCTGTTGACCAGGTCATGTTTAAAAAACCTATCTTTGTCGGCGAGCTTGTGACTTGCTACGCGGCTATCAACTTTGTTGGACGCACCTCAATGGAGGTTGGCATTAAAGTTGTTTCAGAAAACTTTATAACAAAAGAACTTCGCCACACAAACACCTGTTATTTCACCATGGTCTCTGTGGACGAAAATGGCAAGCCTGAAAAACTCCCTCCTTTCACACCCGTTTCAGCTGAACAAAAGCGCCGCTTTAGTGAAGCTAAAATTCGAAGAGAAATTCGATTTGAAATGGAAAAGGAACAGAAGCTGCGTCGAGACGCTCTAAAAGGAGAGTAAGCTATTAAAGCTCGCTCATTAGACCTTTTCCTTGACGCAAGATCGTTGGCGCTTGTCCAGTTAAATCAATCACCGTAGTGGGTTCTAAACCTGCATTCCCCCCATCGACCAAAAAATCAATCCGACCTTTGCACGCATCGTAAATATCACTCGGGTCGGTTAACGGAATATCTTGCTCGGGCAAAATTAATGACGTTGTAATCAACGGTGCATTCAACTCTTCTAAAATAATTTGCGTGATTTTATTGCTCGGCACATAAATCCCTATTGTTTTACGTTTAGATTCTTGCAGTCGCTTTGGTAAGTCATTCGTCGCCGGCAACACAAAGGTAAATGGGCCTGGCGTATGCGCCTTAATAAAACGAAACGCAGAATTATCAACTTTTGCATACAATGAGATGTCTGAAAGATCACGACACATCAACGTAAATTTATGCTGCTTATCAAGCCCTCGGATCTGCCGAATGCGGTCCATCGCTTGCTTGTCACCCACTTGGCATCCAAGCGCATAATTTGAATCTGTGGGATATGCAATGATCTGGCCCTGATGCAGCCCTTCCGTCACCATGCGAATCAATCGCATTTGAGGGTTGTCTGGGTGGATTAATAATGCCTGCGTCATGGATCCTCTTTTATTTCACTTGCACTTGAGCCTTAATTAACTATAATTGAGCCACATAATATTCAAAATAGCAAACACAAAATGAGCAAACCCATACACACCGTCCAAGTAGAACGTTTAAGTCACGAATGTCGAGGCATTGGCAAGATCGATGAGAAAACCACCTTTATTCGAGGCGCTCTGCCCGGTGAAGAAGTGAATTGCCAAATTGTTAAAAAACACCGTCAATACCTGGACGCTTGCACGACTGACGTCATCACAGCGGCGCCTGAGCGCACAGAGCCAAAGTGCCCTCACTTTCTCACCTGCGGTGGGTGCAGCCTTCAACATATTTTGCCTGAAGCTCAAATTTCATTTAAACAAAACATCTTATTAGAACAACTCGAACACATTGGTAAAACCAAACCTGAAACGATACTCGACCCCATCACGGGCCCGCACTATGCCTATCGTCACAAAGCACGATTAGGCGCCCGTTATGTTATCAAGAAGGAAAAAATGCTGGTCGGTTTTCGTGAAGTCCAAGGCCGCTATCTAGCCGACATCGATCAATGCGATATATTACACCCCAGCGTGGGCTACAAGCTCCCAGATCTTGCTGACTTAATTATGAAGCTCACCATCCCCAGAGAAATTCCACAAATCGAAGTGGCCATTGGTGATACCGAAACCGCCCTTATTTTTAGGCACCTAGAGGCCTTAACCGATGAAGACCTTGCATTCATTACCGCCTTTGGAAAAGAACATAACTTTCAAATCTACTTGCAACCTGGAAAACCTAAAACGATTCATAAAATTTTCCCGAATGACGGCAACGAACGACTCCATTACGCACTGCCAGATTTTAATCTTGAATTTAAGTTTTACCCCTGTGATTTCACCCAGGTTAATCCTGAAATCAATCGAAAAATGGTAACGCGCGCAATCGAACTACTTGACGTTCAAAAAACGGATAATGTCTTAGACCTATTTTGTGGACTCGGCAACTTTACCCTGCCTATCGCAACCAAAGCTAAGTCCGTTGTCGGCGTTGAAGGCTCAGAAGAAATGGTGAGTCGAGGCAAGGAAAATGCACTTCATAATAACATCAACAACGCCTCATTCTACGCTCAAGACTTAAGCGCAGACGCCTTTGATTCAGCTTGGTTTGATCAGCCTTATGATAAATTGCTGATTGATCCGCCCCGCAGCGGCGCACAAGAAATCATCTGCGCACTCGCACCGCTACGCATACCCCTGATTGTCTATATTTCGTGCAACCCTGCGACGCTCGCTAGAGACACTGAAATACTCACATCACAATTTGGATACAAATTAAAGTCTGCTGGAATTTTGGACATGTTCCCACAAACCGCCCATGTAGAATCAATGGCCGTATTTGAACTGGTCTAAAACTAAACTCGCCGTGCAAAACTCGTGTAAACACACGGCGTAATTTGATATAATAGATGCCTCTTTTTTACAAAGAACAGTCCAATGGTAAAACCTGCGATTCAACATCCAGCATTAACCGATGCTAACCACCTATCGACCTGGATAGAGCACGTCCAATCGTCGTGTGGCTTCGAAAAGGTTGATCGCCTTAAAAAAGCTTGCGAAATCAGTCTGCATTATGGCGAAAATCAAGAAACCAACCTCACTTCCTCTGCGTTCTATCAAGGCATAGAAGTTGCCGATACGCTAATGAAGCTGCACCTCGACCTCGACACCATCTCAGCCGGCGTCTTAGTTAGCACAGCTATTTACAGCGACATTAAACCAAACATCATCCGCGACCAATTAGGGCCAGACATCGCCAAGCTCGTACAAGGCACTATTGCCATGAGCGCGCTAGACGACATTACCGTACAAAGCCAAACCGATGACAATCACGAGCAAATTAATAATCTACGTAAAATGATGCTAGCGATGGTCGGCGATGCACGTGTTGTTCTTATCAAACTCGCTGAACGCATCTCGATCATGCGTAACATCAAGCAGCAAGAAGTTGACATTAGAAAAAAATATGCGCGTGAGACAATGAACATCTACGCACCTCTGGCAAACCGATTAGGCATCGCGCAAATCAAATGGGAGCTAGAAGATCTTGGCTTTGGAACACTTGAGCCTGACACCTATAAATCTGTCGCTAAATTATTGGCAGAAACGCGCATCTCGCGTGAAGAACGCATTCAGAAGTTTAAAGCTGCCTTACAAACCATGTTAGACAAAGCGCAAATCAAAAGCGACATCACGGCTAGGGCTAAACACATTTATAGCATACACCGTAAAATGCAACGTAAAAACTTACCCTACGGTGAAATCTATGACGTCACCGCTGCACGCATCTTGGTTGATAAAATTGAAGACTGCTATGCAGCACTCGGTATTGTACACGCCACCTGGGATTACATTCCCGTTGAGTTTGATGATTACATCTCAAACCCCAAACCCAATGGCTATCAATCAATACATACCGTCATCACCGGGCCCAGCGGCAAGTTAATTGAAATTCAAATCCGCACACACAAAATGCATGAGGATTCTGAATACGGCGTGGCGGCGCACTGGGTCTACAAAGAAGGTCGCGCTGACGTATCAAGCTACGAAGATAAAATCGCGCGCTTACGTGGATTATTGGAATGGCACAAAGAGTTGGTTCACGACGACACCTCAGATGACAACCTGCATGAAGATGTGTTTGAAGACCAAATTTACGTCTTCACCCCGGCGGGTGACATCATTGACCTCCCCAAAGGAGCAACACCGCTGGATTTTGCCTACCACATTCACAGCGATATCGGCCACAGATGCCGTGGCGCCAAAGTCAACGGGAAAATGGTGCCGCTAACCTACAAACTCTCAACCGGTGAACGCGTCGCCGTTGTGACCACACGAGACATTAAACCGAGTCGAGACTGGTTAAACCCAGAACTAGGTTACCTCGCAACTTCACGCGCACGATCCAAAGTACAGCACTGGTTCAAACAACTCCATCACGATGAAAATGTGGCTGATGGAAAAGCCATACTCGAACGTGAACTCGCAAAATATGATATTCAAGATCCTAAGCTTGATAAAATCGCGCAAACATTAAATGTTAAAACGACTGAAAACTTATATGCTGCGCTTAGCAACGGCAATGTGCGGTTAGGGCATGTGTTAAATTTAATTGACCCAGATATCATTAAAAAACAACAGCACAAACCAGCCTCGCCTCACAAAAATAAAACACCGCGCAGTAAAAAGAGCAGCTTCTCTATTGAAGGTGTAGATGACTTACTCACGAGCATCGCAGGTTGCTGCAAACCAATCCCTGGGGATAATATAGTCGGTTACATCACTGTCGGCAGAGGCGTCACCATTCACCGAAAAAACTGCCCTAACATGACAAACCCAAACAACAATGAGGAAGAACGCATTATTGATGTAGCATGGGAAACTCTCGACGGCGAGCTCTATCACGCAGATCTAAACATACATGCCAGCAACAGAACCGGGCTGATCAACGACATCACCTCAATCTTGTCTAACAACAAAGTGAGTGTGATGGCATTGAACACGCGCACCAATGAAAA
>DKOI01000136.1 GCA_002469885.1 Legionellales bacterium UBA7366
ACTGATTACAAATCAGTTGCTCTACCAACTGAGCTATGCCGGCACAAGCAAAGCATTATAGGCTAAAAGATCTTGGAAGGCAAAAGAATCATGCGCAAATCACGCATGATTCTTTTTGGCAGTATCTTAATACACAATCAAGTGTTTAATCAGTGAATAATTCGTTCAATATATTTCCTTGCCATCTCAACATCGCCTTTTGCTAGCGCTAAGCGAGAGATATATAGGAGGGTTTCACGGTCATTCTTCAAGCTGCCTATGTTTGTTTCAATAATCTGCTCATACGACTGCTCAACACCGGTTGACTGCAAGATTTCAAGGGCGCGAATAAAGTAACGTCGCTTGCCTTCAGCGCTAAGCTCAAAACGCTGAGCTTGAAAGTAGTAGTTAGCCGCTAAATCCAAATTCTCTGCATACAGCGCAATTTTGGCATACTCAACCAATTTTCTAGGACTTGTACTTGGCGTAATCGTTAGCATGCGCTGGTATAATTCTGAAGCCAACACCGGATCACCTAAGTTTACTGCTTGCTCACCCAAAATTGATAGTTTATAAAATGATAACGGTGATTTATTTAAATGCTTGATCTGTGACAACAACAATGCCGTTTCTTCAGGCGAAAGCTTCATTTTTGCCTCGTCAAGATCAGTATCATCAATATCTTTGGTCGCTTCAAAATAAGAATCAAAGTAACTCAACTCATGCCTCAACCACAACACCTCCCAATACAGTGAACTTCCGTTCTTTTTAACAGAAATCAAATCAATTTCTTCTCTGGCAGTCTCAAGCTCCTCTAAACCAATTAACTGGTGAATTCTCTGTAAGCGTAATGACATATCATCAGGTTTGGTCTGCAACATATTATCAATATATCGCAGCGCTGTTTCATCGGCAGGCTGATCATAAAGATCAAATGCAAAAGCTTCTTGTGATTGATTCAGCAGCAACAAAACAGAGATAACGAAAACCGCAGCAAGCACAAATCCCCACCAGGGAATAATTAACTGCCGTTTTTGTGTTCTATAGTTTTCAACAAACGATTCGTAACTCATCACTTTCCCTCTCATTTAGTGTGTAGCGCTGACGATAGTCTGGCAATTCCTCATGCTCTACCCCCCACCATCGCCACCAACGACTGTCTTTTACCTTACACAATGCCATATTTGCCATCGTAAACGTTACAGGCATGTGCCCTTTAAAACGCAAGTGCATTTCTCCATCAATAAACTCCATCTTAGTTACCGCTGCGTTGGCTTCTAATAAGTAAGGCGCTTGTGGTGCTGTGGCTTGCAACCTTATAAAACTTTCAATTGCCGGGCCTAAATGAATATAGCGTTGATCATTTATATCTGCATAACCAACAACATTACGACTTTCTTTGAGATTCGGATAACCCATGGATTGCTCAATACGCAATTCTTTAACAGTGCCATTATTACGAATCACCCAACCGCCATTTTTTGAAATAACGAGCGTCTTTCGCCAATCCAATACCTTTTGCGCATACTCAGAAGCATATATATTCATAACTTTCTGGGTGAGCGCCCAATCATAAACACGCTCTAGCGCCTTAAAAGCAGATTTTTTTGTTGCCGAATAAAAATGGTAATAGATATCAATTGGTTTGAAACGGTATGGTTTATCGGTTAATTCAAATGTCTCGATCACGCGCTCAAAGCCGTAAAAAGGGCCTTGCCAATCATTCGTATACATATTTTCATTTTGATTAGGGGCAAACACTTGATAATAGCCATCCTTAGCAATCCCTAATGGGGATATATTAGTTAATGAATTTTTATCGTAATATAAAATTGTGTCACCAAAATTCATATTATATAATCCTGCTTCGTAGGTTTCTTTTACGACAGCGCCGCCAGGATTACAGTCCCCACTCCATAATAGTATCTGTGTTTTTTTGTCCTCAGGTGCTAATACACTGTCAATGAAACTGGCTGATCCTTGAATTTCTTTTTTTGGATCAAACTCATATCGAGGAATGTTAAGGTCTTCAATATTATCACCGCCTTCAATAACAGCAAGCTTTTCAAAATCGACCTTGGAATAATCATGCAGTGGCATATTCAAACCTTTACCCGAGGTATTCTTTTCTAATTCCTGCCACTTGTATGGATGTGAATACGTATGAGAAGCAATTTCAACCCAAGGTAACTTAAAAATATCACGTGCTGCTTCTATATATTTTTTATTCTTATCGGTTACCTTACCACTGGGTGATAATTCACCTTGAATAATGGATACCGTCGTCGGAATTTTATACTTATCCAATATCAGCTCTTTTAGATCTTCTCCAGCAAATGTGCCGCCAAACCATTCAGCACCGCTGATGAAGCCATCTCCGTCAATATGCACTAACATCAAACGCTGGCCATTCTCAGTAGTGACATCGGGTTGAGGAAAAGACTCCAACCTTAAGGCCTGACGTAAAAAAGCAAACGGTGAAACTATCCAATGGGGTTGATTATTTGGAAAAAATCTTATGACATAAGGCGATAACACATAACCACCCCATGGCGTAATTGCTGCTGCATCTTCAGTATCACCTTCTTCATCTTGCAATCGTAATAAGATCTTTGAATCTTTTGATACTAAGGGAATGTATTCATTCTTATTGGGCAATACCAAGGTCTCAAGTCCCATTTCTGTAGACTGATCAATTATCTTAAGCGTAGAAGGATTTTTTTTTTACTTTTCGTTGTGAAACCAAATGCTTTTAGAGACGAAGATAAATTAGAAAAACCAAAATGATCAAGAATTGCGACATGGATGCCCCGGTTAATTTGGTCAAGCAACCATGTGCGAAGGGTGTGTACTTGCCCTACTGAATCAGATGACAACCACATCACAACACCAGCGTACTCCAAAGAAGATAAATTTTCTGGCAACGACTTTGACACATCAAAAAATACGGGTTCATATCCTAAATTTTCTAACGGCATTGATATAAAACGCGCAGGGCTAGTTTCACTGAGATTTGGCGCTGTCGCCAAATCATATAACACAGCGACCTTACGTGGTATCACAGTCGCACTACTATGCCCGACTTGCGTTAAGTGCACATCACTCACCCAAGGAATAAAACCAAGGTCTCTTATTTTTTTAGCAGTTTTCATGCCTAAAAGAGCATGTTTTGGATTAACGTAATCAATCACAATAATTGGCATATTATACTCTTCTTCAACGAATCGTAATTTTTTTAATAATGCCTTGCTCGTTTCTTCACTTACTTCAGCGTATTGCTTATCCTTACCTTCCCAGGTTTGAAACAAAGATTCTGCTGTTACAGCAAAAATAAAATTATGAATATTGGGTAACAGGTCAAAACCGCGGTTCAGAATGAATTTTGCTTCAGGGTGTATCGCTTTCATCTCGGCGATCAAGCTCTCTAAACCTAGTCGCTGCTGAGAAAGCTCTTCTTGATCGCTTGTCACGAGCGTATAAGCATCGACCGTATCGAGGAAAAATGTTCTGTAGCCCCGCTTCCATAAGGGATTAAAAATCTTTGCAATAAAATATTCATGCCACTGCGGATTAGTTTGATCCAGTATCTCCGTCTTCCAACCATCCACTTTACCAATGATCCAATCTTTAGATATTTTTGAATAATAGTTTACGCTGGGGGATACCTCACCTATGCTCATGTACGCAGCAAACTCAGTATCATATTGTGAAAACTGACGAGGACTTTTGACAACGTTGGGTTGCACAACAACAATATCAGCCCCTGCAAGCTTATCTAACGGGATACCTGGACCATAGTAGAAAGCAACACTCATCTCATTAGCCAAGGCAAAGCTCACACACAGAATAATCAATAAGAAACAAAGAAATTTTCGGGTCATCCTGATCCACACTCTCTCTATTTAGTCACCACACACTTAATTAAAGGGCAATATTAAACCAGATTAGCAGGGAATCTTTTGGATGTCCAGGCGGTTATCCAACTCAGGCGAGCCACCCCGTCTCCCAATCAACAACACCGCATGTTCCAATGTTGATCAAACAAATTGAATAAGAAATCTTAACAACATTGCTACAGAGTATAGTTAACCGCGCACCTTATGAGTTTCAACACACAATTCGTAGCTCATCACTCTCTCGCTCATCTAGCGTGTAGCGTTGGCGATAATCAGGCAAGCTCTCATACCCCAAGCCCCGCCACTGCCACCAATGAGTAACCTTCACCTTGCACGATTCCATATTTGCCATAGTAAACGTCACAGGCATATGGCCTTTAAACCGAAAATGCATTTCTCCATCAATTACTACAAACTTAGTCACGACGGCGTTGGCCTCTAAAAGGTAAGGTGATTGAGGCTCAGTTGCCTGAAACACTAGAAAACTCTCAATCGCAGGGCCTAGATGAATATAACGCTGATCATTTATGTCTGTATAACCAATCACATTGCGACTTTTCTTAAGATTTGGATACCCCATAGATTGGTCAACACGCATCTCTCTCACCGATCCATTTTCGCGAATCAACCAGCCACCCCCTTTTTGAGCAATACTTGTTTTTCGCCAATCCAAAACTTTTTGCGCATACTCCGATGCAAAGATATTCATTACCTTTTGAGATAAAGCCCAGTCATATACACGCTCTAATGCTTTGTATCCTGACTTCTTCGTGACTGAATAAAAGTGGTAATAAATATCAATGGGCTTATAACGGTATGGCTTGTCCGTTAATTCGAATGTTTCAATGACTCTTTCATAACCATAGAAAGGGCCCGTCCAATAATTCGTGTAAACATTTTCATTTTGATTTGGCGCAAAAACTTGGTAATACCCATCCTTATTTGCACCTAAAGGTGAAATGCCTGTTAATGATTTCTTGTCATAAAATAAAATAGTGTCACCAAAATTCATATTATATAAGCCCGCATTATAGGCTTCCTTTACGACAGCGCCCCCAGGATCACAATCACCACTCCACAACAATACCTTTGTTTTTTTACCCTTAGGTGCTAATACACTATCAATGAAATCCGCTGATCCTTGAATTTCTTTTCTTGCATCAAATTTATATTTAGGAATGTTGAATTTTTCAACATTATTGCCGCCCTCAATCATAGCGAGATTTTCTACGTCAACATTTGAATAATCATAGGTTTGCATGTTCAAATTTTTACCTATTTTTTTTTCTTCCAATTCCTGCCATATAAAAGGATGTGAATAAGTATGCGATGCAATCTCCACCCAAGGTAATCTAAAAATATCGCGCGCCGCCTCTATAAACTGTTTATTGTTTTCTGTGACCTTACCACTTGAAGAGAGTTCACCTTGAATAATTGATACCGTCGTCGGAATTTGATATTGATCCAGTATCATTTCTTTCAAATCTTTGCCGGCAAACGTGCCACCCAACCATTCCGCCCCACTCACAAAACCATCGCCATCAATATGCGCCAGCATCAATCGTCGACCATTCTCTGTTGTCACATCAGGCTGAGGAAATGACGATAACCTTAAGGCTTCACGCAAAAAATCAAACGGTGAAACTACCCAGCGTGGTGCATCCTTCGGAAACAATCTTAAAGCATAAGGCCATAATACATAACCACCCCAAGGCGTAATTGCTGCAGCATCTTCACTCTCCCCTTGATCACTTTTCAAGCGCAACCAAATGTTTGAATTTTCTGCTTTTATTGGAATGAAATCATTTTTACTGGGCAATACCAGCGTCTCAAAACCCATCTCCTTAGATTGATGAACTATAGTCAGCTTAGAGGGCTTCTTTTGATTGCTCACCTTCAAGCCAAACGCTCGCAGTGATGAAGCATCAAAAGAAAACCCTAAGCTATCAATTATGGCGACATGAATTCCATTGTGTATTTGATCAAGCAGCCAAGTCCGAATATCTTGCTTTTGATCCGCTGAATTAGACGACAACCACATCACAACACCTGCATACTCTGAAGATAATAAATTCACAGGCAGCGACTTTGAAACATCATAATAAACAGGATTATAGCCCATATTTTCCAATGGCATTGCCAAGAAACGTACTGCTCTTGTTTCATTCAACGTCCACAGCTCTTCTAAGTCATACAAAACAGCAACCTTACGAGGCACGATTGACGTATTACCCTCAACCGCTTGCGTTAGATGTACAGCGCTCGTTTCATTTGCAAAAGCCAATGGAGAACAAATATAAATCAGTAACAAAGATAAAATTTTTCGGGTCATCCTGATCCACACAGTTAATTAAAGAACAATATTCAACCACATTAGCAGGCGAACATTTAGAAGTCCATCTTCCTAACTCCCTAGACAGATTGTTCCCCCCTTCCTTATCAATCATGGTAAGCTATTCTTAGTGTATACGCAGAATGCTCAAGCAAATAATCGAAAGCGAGAGATTCTGTAATCTTTGTGGACAAGGATGTCGTCTTGCATGAATAGACTCATTGATTACTTTCATGATACTCGCAATACCATTGGACTTGCCTGGCATAGTTGGGTCGAAGCCATTGTAATTGTGCTTGTAGCCCTTGTTGCATCCTTCACGCTTAACCCTCAAGACCCGCTTTTTATTGACGCGTCTTTTCCTTGGCTCACTTTCATACTATTAATCATTGCATTACAATACTCAATTGGCCCAACACTGATTGCACTTGCCATGACTTTATGCGCATTTTGTTATCAGTACGCTTGGGATGCTCTCAGCCTATACAGCCATCAACTCTTCTTATTCGGCATGGCGATGCTTTCACTGATTGCAAATCAATGTAGGTCTTCCTGGCATAACCGCGTTCGCCAAGCTAACGCAACGAGTTTTTATACGCGAGAACGAATTAACCGTTTGCTCAATGATTTTTATATGCTGCGATACTCACACGACTGTTTAGAACAGAGCGTCATGCTAAAGCCGATTACTATGCGTGATGCTTTAAAAGAAATCAGACAACTCTCTATTGGTAAAGAGGGTGAATTCACTGAAGAAATTGGCACCCCTCTACTCCAAATATTGGCATCACACTTTAGATTTACCAAAGCTCAAATTACCCTATACAACGATAAGCAGTTTGACAAAAAAGCGATCTGCACATTAGGCGAAGCATCAGAGCTAGACCCTGAAGACATCTTAATTAAACGCGCTGTTAAAGAAAAAAAAGCGCAATATTTTGCTGCCAATCAGTTTGAAAAAGAAAGCCATGGCCAATTCCTAGCAACCCTGCCTTTACGCAACGCAGATGAAGGGCTTGTGGGCATGTTATGCATAGAGGATATGCCTTTCTTATCGCTCAACCACGAAAACCTTACAATTATGAGTGTACTACTCAACTACTTTACAGATGAAATGAGCGCAGTCCAAACCAGCATATCATTACTAAAAAGACATCCAGAGTGCTGCCCGCAGTTAGCCAAGTCGCTAATGAAGCTGCAAACGTTGTATACAACGATTGGCGTTGAAAGCTCGTTAGTGGCATTTCACTTCGACAATATTGAAAACCGAAAAGAAATTATCAGGCACATGTACAAACGTCAACGTGGCTTAGATGAAACATGGGAACTTGAAAGCAAAAAAGTGGGCGAGCCTAATGTGTTGCTTGTCATGATGCCATTTACAGACTTACAAGGTGTTGCTGCATACTTGGAGCATCGCAAAGAAGACTTAAAAGAGCAGTTCAATTTAGAAATCGGTGAAAACGGGCCTGTACAAGTTATTTACCACGCCATTCGTTTTCAAAACTTGAATGATCTTTATGAAGAAATGGTGCCACATCATGCATCATAAAATAAGATTGTTTTTCGTATTATTCCTTCTCTCTGCCTTTAATCTTTTTGTGCTCTACTTTGTAGGAAAACAGCATCTTTTTGATTTTGGATTGAAAGGCTTTTTTGGATGGACTGTACTTCAATTTTGTCTTGGTTTTTTTATGGGTAATATATTATCGCACTTTCTCAACTGCCAAGATTTTAAAGAACGTTTGTGGATGGCCGTATTTATCGCTTTATTCAATAGTTTCATCCCGGTTATTGGAATCATCATACTCAGCATCACTAACTGTTTTATCAGAGAGCCTGTGCCTGAAACCGACCAACAACTTATCAAACAAATTGTGCGGCCTGACTACATTCCTAGCTTAGAAACCTTAAGTTCTCACTTTGGTGCAGGGGGAGCTAGGGTTCGCCTATTTGATGAAGAGGCCATGGGATCCGTAAGACGCTCCGCATTGCTCGCCATTAGCGCAAGACAGCACATCGATAATAATCGTTTACTTTTTTCGGCTTTGCGCGAGGACGATGACGAAATTCGCATACTCGCTTATAGCATTCTCGACTTACAGCAAGAAGACATAAACAAAAACATCTCTTACTCCTTAGAGCACTTGCATCAAGCCACCGATATCAAAAAACGTGTGATGATTCATAAACACTTGGCCCTGCTCTACCAAGAGCTCGTTTACCGCTCATTAGTCGAAACAGAACTTGTCCATGAAACCTTGAAACATGCTACCGAGCATGCAAAAAAATGCTTATCTGAAGCAAGAGCACTGGGCAACGAACACGACCCTGCCATTTATTTATTGCTTGCCCAAATTTACAAACGCCGAAACGAACTTGAAAAAGCGGAAGCTTACATGCTTGATGCTGCTGAACATGGCGCACCACCTAGCAGCACAATCCCCTTTCTAGCTGATTTGGCATTTCGCAAAAAAGATTATGCAAGGGTGGCAGAGCTATTTCAGTCAGAGCCCTCCTTGCGCTATATGCAGAAGATTGGCTCTGTCGCTCAATTTTGGAATAATGGTAACGGACAGGAAATTTAATGAACTCAAAAAATCACCCAAAGGCAGCTGAAGCAGACATCTGCCTCTTACTTGAGGGCTCTTATCCTTACATTAGCGGCGGCGTCTCTTCATGGGTCGCTCAAATGCTAAAATCATTCTCTCATCTAAAATTCGCAATCGTCTTTATTGGTAGTGAAAAGAATGATTATGGTAAAATGAAGTATGAGTTAGCTGAAAATGTTGTTCACTTTCAAGAGCACTTTTTACGGGATGAAGAAGCTCATAAAAATATTAAGGTCAAGAAAACAAAATTATCAAAGAAACAATATCGTAGTGTCGCAAAATTACATGATTGGTTCCATGAAGAGGAAACCAATCGCAGTGATATCATTGAAAAGGTACTACGTTATTATGAAAAAGGGCCTAACGAGGTTACTTTTGAACAATTCCTTTTTAGTGATGGAGCATGGGATTTTAACTGCAAGGCATTCAGTCAATATTGTACAGACCCTTCGTTTATCGATTATTTCTGGACCATTCGGAACATGCATGCGCCAATGTGGTTAATCGGTGAGATAATTAAAGAACTTCCTAAGGTCAAAGTTTTCCATACAATTTCTACTGGATATGCCGGTTATTTCGGCGCATTGCTTAAGTATCATTTCAAACTGCCATTAATCCTTTCAGAACATGGCATTTATACAAAGGAAAGGCGCATTGACCTGGTTAAAGGTCAGTGGGTGCATGACAACCGCAGTATTTTCTTAAAGGACACCACATCTTCAGGTTATTACAAAGAGCTATGGATTCGATTTTTCGAATCACTTGCTAAAATTTGTTATCAAGCATCAAGTGAAATCATTAGCCTTTATGCTGGCGTCCAGCCCTTACAAATACAAGGTGGTGCTGACTCAAAGAAACTATCCATTATTGCAAACGGTGTTAACGTGGAAGCACTGCGGCCACTGAGAGACCTTCGGGATGATAAGCAAGAAAACATTATCTGCTTTCTCGGGCGTGTTGTACCCATTAAAGATATCAAAACGTTAATACGTTGCATGCCTATCGTCCTGAAGACGATACCCGATGCTCAAATTTGGCTTGTCGCGCCTCAGGATGAAGATAAAGAATATAATGCTGAATGCATTGCTATGGTTAAAGAATTAAAGTTATCTGAACATGTGACGTTTATGGGGAAACAAAACATTAAAGATATTCTATATAAAATACGCGTCATGGTGTTGAGTTCAATCAGTGAAGGCCTTCCCATCTCTGTTCTAGAAGGTTTCGCTGCTGGCGTGCCTGCAATTACAACAAATGTAGGAGCCTGCGTTGAACTTATTAACGGGCTTGACGATGACGATAAAGCTTTAGGCAAATCAGGCAGGGTGGTAGAAATAGCCAACCCTGTTGCCCTGGCCAAGGCCATTATAGAGTTACTGCAAGATAAGAAAGCGTGGTCACAAGCCCAGAAGACTGCTATCGAGCGTGTAGAAAAGCACTATGACCTTTCTCTGATGATTGAAAAATACGATGACATTTACAAAAAGGCGATGAAATAAATGGCTGGTATAGGATTTGAAATACGAAAACTTATGGTTCCCGAGAAATTATTTGGGACGGTTCGCGCATACACGTATGCTGGATTAATCAGCTCAGGCCCCTGGATTTTTTCAATCTTAGGCATTTTAGTCCTGGGGTTGATCACGCAAGATCGCTTGCATGAAGATTTTCAAATCACTCAATTTCAAACCTCTCTGACAAACCTTATTGCCGGTAGTTTAATTTTTAGTGGTTTTCTGCAATTAGCGTTTACCCGCTATGTCGCAGATCAATCTTTCTTAAAGCATGAAAACTATATCATGCCTAGCTTTAACGGTGCCTTGTTACTAATGGCTGCCTCTAGTGGCATTTTCGCTATGGGTGTGATTTTGTTTACTTTCCAAGGTCTTAGCCTTCTTTATTGTTTTTTAATGGAAGGAACCTTCATCTTGTTATGCTGCATATGGATGAGTGTTACGATGCTAATGGGCTTAAAACGTTATAAAAGCATATTATTTTCATTCATCATTGCCTATGGGACAGCAGTTGCTCTAGGGTATTCATTAACATACATGGGCTTGAACGGATTATTAATCGGATTTTTTGTCGGGCACGTATTTTTATTTGCTGTTGTTCTTGCCATCATCTATGAAGGATACCCTAGTGACCACGTTATTTCGTTTGATTTTTTGGTGCCCGGTAAAATTTATATTTCTTTAATATTTTCAGGCGTCATGTTTAACCTCGCTATTTGGATTGATAAATACATCTTTTGGTTCCACCCATACACCGGCTCATCAGTCATTGGACCTTTTCATAGCTCCAACATTTATGATCTACCCATATTTATTGCCTATCTCTCACTTATTCCTGGGATGGCTATATTTTTATTGCGTGTAGAAACAGACTTTATGTCTTATTACTCAAAATTTTATAATGCGATTGTTCGTGGCGGCACTTTATTCCAAATCAATGAAGCGCACTCTCACCTCGTCACAGCAGGCCAGAAAGCAATTATCGATGTGGCGAAAATTCAAGGCGCAAGCGTACTTATTATTTTAGTCAGTGCAAAGCCCATCTTAACCGCCTTGGGCATTTCATCCATTCACCTGAACCTACTTTATATTGACTCTGTCGGTGTTGCCCTTCAGCTTATCTTCATGTCGATCGTCAACTTATTCTTTTACCTAGATAGGCGTTATATCGCGTTATTCTTAACATCGCTCTTCTTTGTGTTGAACACGATTTTTTCCATAATGTCTATTCATTATGGGCCTAACTTTTATGGCTATGGATTTACAGGCGCATTGATTATTAGCGTAATCGTGAGCATTCTGTTTCTCAACAATGCATTTGATAAGTTAGAGTATAAAACGTTCATGTTACAATAAGGAGATTCATCATGGCAGTCGATGTCGTTATTTTAGCAGGCGGAAAAGGCAAAAGAATGCATTCAGACACTCCCAAGTGTTGCATCCCTTAGCGGGCACTCCCATGCTTGAGCGCGTCGTAGCAAGCGCAGAATCCCTAGCACCTCACCGCATTCATGTTATCTACAATGAAGCTGTGCCTCAGGTTAAAGACAAACTCTCTCATCTCAATGTCAACTGGGTTGTTCAAAAGGAAGCAAGAGGTACCGGGCATGCTTTAGCTCAAGCTTTACCTCACATCCCAGACAGCCACCATGTTATTTCACTTAACGGTGATGCCCCACTACTCAAGTCTGAAACCTTACAGCGCCTTTTAGACAACTCTCCAGAAAACGGCTTAGGCATTGTCATTACACACTTAGACAACCCCAAAGGATATGGTCGAATTTTACGAGACGATGTAGGTAATGTCGTCGATATTGTTGAGGAAAATGCGCTACTGACATTCAAAAAACAATTCAAGATGTATACCCCGGCATTTGCACAGCTAAAGCCGAGCATTTAAAACAATAGATGCCTCAAATTTCAGATGAGAACCCACAAAACGAATTTCTGTTAACCGATATTCTCAAAGTAGCAAAAACCAATGGTCATCAAATTGGCGGGGCGCGAATTGAAAACGAAATTGAGATTTGTGGTGCTAATAACTTATTTGAGCTAATCACCCTAGAAAAGCATTTTTACCTTCAACAGACACGCTCTTTGATGCTTCAAGGGCTCACAATTCGTGACCCTGAACGATTTTTACAACGTGGCACTTTAAACTTTGGTAAAGACATTGTTATTGACGTCAACGTACTCATAGAAGGCTTTGTTAGTATCGGTAATAACGCACATATAGGTGCTAACGTTATCATTGCTGACTCTGAAATTGGGGATAATGTTATTATTGACCCCTACAGTGAAATCAGGAATCAACGTATTCCTGCTGGAACACATGTTAAAAAGGACTTAATGAACACAACAGCATAAGGAAGTGCGATGAAAATTTTATTTACCAATACCGGGCCTTGGGGCACCGGCAGTTTTACTGCTTTGGATTCAATTTATGAAGAATTAACGCAGCGCGGACATGAAGTCCGTATTTTTTTTCCAAAACCCCCTGGGATGAAGCATGATGAAGATGATCAAGCTCGACCATTTCATGCTTATCGCCATTGGGAATTCCCTATTACTTCAGGTGATACCACTGTAGATACCTTTCCTCTCATTATACCGGGTGCACACCCCCATAATAGTGCAGCGCAGCATACGTATAAATCACTGACTGAAGCACAATTAGATTTGCTGCTTACAGACTTACGTAAAAATCTGCAGCATGTTATCGATGATTTTCAGCCTGATATTATTGAATGCAATCACATTTGGGCTATGTCATACCTTGTTGGGCAACTCAGCCACCCTTTTATTGCTGTGGCACATAACAGTGATCAAATGGCGTTTACCTATGACGAACGCATGAGACCTTATGCGCTTGAAGCGGCAAAAATCGCTGATTCGATCATCGCTATTACCGATAAGAATAAAGCTGATGTTGTATCGCTTTATTCTGTTGATCCTAAAAAAGTTACTACAATTCACAACAGTTATAATTCCAAAATTTTCAACCCTCAAGAAATCAATCGAAAAGAGCTATTAGCAACACTTGATTTTGACATTCCAGATGATGCAACCATCGTCAACTTAACAGGTAAACTCACTCGGATTAAAGGGGTTGATATTTTACTAGAAGCCAATCGTTTGCTACCTGCTGAGCGTAACATTCACTTTATTGTGGTAGGCACAGGCACACTCGATGATATAATTGAACCCGAAGAGGCGGAAAAATATTGCCTCGATAGAGTTCACTTTACAGGTCACATTTCTCCTTCAACAGTTGCCAAAATTCATAATATTTCAAAATTTTCAGTAGTACCCTCACGTAGCGAAGGCTTCCCTATCTCTTGTATTGAAGCAATGGGTTGTGGTTTACCTGTGATTATTGCTGAACTTTGTGGATCAGAGCAATTTACTAGCGGCCGTATTATTCCACAAGAAGATCCCGAAGCCCTAGCCAATGCCATCATGGAGTTGCAAGACCTGCCCTTTGGTGAGTTTCAAACGCTCTCCACACAGGCTTTAAGCCGGGTAGAGCAGTTTACTTGGAAATCGAATGTCGATAGTCGACTCTCGCTTTACGAGCGCTTAGCGCAGTCGTCAACAACGTAGAAGCTGGTATAACAGTACCAACTAAAAGCCCGCAACATACTGCGGGCTTTTAGCAATTAGAGTCAGTCGATCTTAAGTAAAGTGAATATCATTCAATAGTTTCAAAATCAGCGTTTGACCCACACCACTTAACGCATCATTTGTTGAACCACGGCGACTACCAACAGCACTCCATACAATCTTGTCTTGTGGAACATAGATCATGTATAAAGTGACGCCAACAGCAGGCTCACCATCTAGACCCACTTTATAGCGCCACTCGTTCACATCACCCATTAACAAGTATGTGATATTCCGAGATCTTGCCCAGTTAATTAAGTTTGATCGACGAAATTCGTTACTGGCAAATAAATCTTCTTGCAGTGTTGCCTTATTCGCATCTTCAACGGGATTATATTGGACAAAACTGTCAATACCCACACTATGCAATAATGCGGTTGTTATCGTTGTCGCTTGCATACCCACCATCGGTGTCGCTGTTTGGTTTCTAAAAGGAACGACGCCATACTTAGCTTCCTTCACGATGCCTGGTAAGTGGCTTGTGTCGACCTCAGTTGTTGTGCAGCCACTAACCGCAACGACACATATTATTGAAATAGTGATTTTCTGTATAAGCTTCCACATATTAGAACCTTCCATCCTTAGTAGTAATATTTATATTGTAACCCAACAAGATAAGATGCTAAACCTGCACCTCCCTGCCCCATAGAATAATTAAAGTATAAACTCAAATTATCATGCCCGAACAGACTGCCTGCTACGCCGCCTGTAAATCCTAATGTCGTTGCCGTACTAATCTGACTAACCGTATGAAAAAGAGAGGTGGTAAAATACGGTCGCCAACGGCGCTTATAGCTCACTTGTTGTGGATCAATTAAACTGCCTGTTGTATTAAATAAGGTTTGATGGGATGTGCCAATATTTAAAGAAGCTCCAAACGTCACTTGACTAGAAGGCATAAAGAAACTCACATCAGTGTTTGGTGGCGTACCAGGGGTGCGTGCGATTAACGGCACATCTACGGCGGCAATACTGCCATTAGGGCGATACCAATTACCTGTAATAGAAGGCGCAATAATGACATCAGGGTAAGTGACCCGCCATAAATACTGCCAACTAAAACTTGCGCTAGCTCCCATACCCAAATAGTCTCGGCTTTGATTGTGAAAGGCTTCTGCAGCTACACTGCTTGTCAACAAGTTCCGTGGTGAATAGAGATAGGTATTAGTTAATACGAGATTATCTTTTGTCCCAGCAACTCTAAGGGGTACCGTTTCAGTTGCACGCTGGTTATATCCTAATGCGGTAGTCCAACGTGTACGATCACTTGTTGCGTAACTTGTCTGTAGTTTAGCAAAATAAAATTCCTGCCATGCTGAGCGAAAACCAACTGTTCCTTGCCAATAACTTTGTCGTGCTGAATAGCCTGGATTGATGAGATATTCCATGCGTGCTTGAATATACGAGTCATCAGCAGGAGTTCTCTCAAAAGTGTCATCATTTTTCTTTGTGATACCCCAACGGGACATTGTGAGGTCAGACTGCCAATGGTTATTCAAAAACCAATAGCTTTGGAGTGTTGTCACTGGGCCTTGCAATGATTGTACACGCTCATACTCTTGTTTAAACGTCAGTACATTAGCCGTTAACATCAGTAAACGACGCAATTCACGTTGATCTAATTCACGATCAGGGTGGGCTTCGGCTTGCTGAAATGCGATAGCACGTGCCATTTCTAAATTACCCAATGCTTCTGCTGCTAATACATCATCACTGTTTGGCAATGGGTGATTTTTTAAATTACTGCTTAACTGCTCTTCCAATTCAGGTCGATCATTATCAATCAGTGCAAGCACCATAGCAGCATAGCCTGGGAATGTTGACGTTGAATAAAGATTGTTTTTTAAATACCTCAATAAGGGATATTCTTGATTTGATAAGCCCCAAAACACCAATGCGTCAACCGCTTCAAGAGAGCGTTTCTCATTTAACAAATGTGCAAGCATCGGCAATGCTGCATCTATTTGCCCATTATTTCTTGCCAAAGTAAGAATCTGCTCAACATCCTCTTCTGTTAATGATGATTTTGTTTTCTGTACTACTTTCCACACATAAGCTCTGACTTTTCTAGCAAGCTCACTCATATCACTCTTATCTAGCGCTTCTGCATAGGTTAAATAAAGTGAAACATCATCTTGTTCTTCTTTAACTTGCTTTTGATATGATTGCACTGCTAACTTTGAGTAACCTAATTGCAGTGCTGAATATGCATACGCCTTTTCTAGCTCTACGCTTTTTTGTTCATCTGTAGAGAGTTTTCTAACTTCCTTTTCCAGGAGCTCATTGTTTTTTGAAAGCACTAACATCCAAAGATAATTTGTTCTGATCCCTTGGTCACCTGGATATTTATTGAGTGCTTCTTGATAGAGTTTTATCGCTAAAACATCTTCACCTGCATTTTGCAATACGTAAGGCTGTAATTGCCAAAAGAGCTTATTCTTTTCTAACGTTTCTCTTTGTTTAGGCGTAAATTTTTGAAGTAGTTGAACCATCACGGGCCATTCATTCAAAACCTGGGCCATATCCACTAACTCAGCAAATAACAAAGGATCCTCTGATGTTTTCATGGCA
Organism: Legionellales bacterium UBA7366; assembly: GCA_002469885.1. Taxonomy (GTDB): domain Bacteria; phylum Pseudomonadota; class Gammaproteobacteria; order UBA7366; family UBA7366; genus UBA7366. Next base: position 16,568 of record DKOI01000136.1, read on the forward strand.
TACACACCTAATTCAAAGGCTTCTTTTGGTTGCTCTTCAAACATAATACCTAACATATTACGAATATCAGCATCACTCATATTGTCAGTTGAATATAAAATTTTATACGCCTTAAGTGCTACTTCTTTATCTTCAACCAACCAAGATAGACTGGCTAGTGTGCTCCAGTATTCTACGTCAGTCTCAAGCATATCATCAGATGCGTCACTGAGTAATTTTTTGGCTGTAACGATATCACCTTCGTTAAAATAAATAGCGGCTTGACGAAGTGACATTTGCGCATTGCTTTCATATTTTTCTGTCATTTCTGACAAAGTAGAAATTTCTTTCGTCACATCGCCTGATCGTTCATAAAGACGAGCAAGTTCTTGTAAGTAGAATTTTTCATGGCTCTTTTGACTACTTTTTAACAATTCCTCTAAGGTTAGCTCTGCTTCTTCAGCCCTGCCTTCTCGCTCCATTGCACGCACCCAATCCAAGCGCATACTCAAATCATAGGGCTCTTGCTCTAACTTGAGATTCAATGCCTCAAGAAGAACAGCGTCATCATAATGGACTTTAGCTAATCGTATCGTTTCATTTAAAGCACCAGATTCATTCGTTTGTTTGTACAAATCAAACCATGTATGCATTGCCAACTGAGGCTCACCTGCCCAAGCCGCTATGCTTGCGGTTCGACGTTGCCAATCGATACTTTCAGGTGCTTCTGCCATCCCTGCTTGTGCGACCTTTAAAGCCTTTTTGGGTTGCTTGGCTGCTGCATAAATATCGTACGCGAGTTGATAGCTCTCTTCATCATAATTTTTTAACGTTGGAATTTGCTCTAACAAGATGGGAGCATCACTAGCTTGTGACGCAAGCACAAGCTCATCACTTGCCATAAAAAGTGAAAAAAATACAGCTGTAATGACGAAACGGCGATGCAGCACTATAACTCTTCCCTGGTTTATACGACGCACTCTATTACATACAATATCAAAGTACTCTCCATAATAATTATTAGTATAAAACACGCAAAAAAGCTATGGGAAAAATCGGAGTTTCAAACCCATCTATGATTTACTGGTTAATGGACAATCCTTTCAATACCAAGTGTGGATCAATTGTAATATCAGAACTGAGGTATTGTGCAACACGCTCTGCATCGCCCCCCGTCAAAAAAACAGCTTGTGTTTTATTCAATTGCATTTCAACAAACGCTGTAACTCCGAGCAAGGTTCCCTGAACAATCGCATCAACGGTATTGTTAGCCAAGAATGCGTCTGAAAGGATATGATCATGTGCAACATGAGGCAATTTTTCGGTTTCTGAGGCCAATGCATTGCGCATCATCTGCAATCCGGGAAAAATCAAGCCTCCAAGGTGTTGGCCTGCAGCATCCACCCGATCAACAGTGATTGCTGTACCGCAACTAATCACACAGCACTTGCCGACTGACTGAGCCCATGCCGCTTTCATCGCGAGCCAACGATCAGCCCCCAACTGTTCAGGCGAGGCATAACCATTAACAAGCCCCGAAGCACTCTTCTTTTCGGATAAGGCAAATTCGACTCTGTCATCATCTCGCAAGCAGCCCTCAATCTCTGGGCCAGCAACATTTGATATCCGAATGATGTCATAGTCTTGCTGAATAATTTTACGTAGGCACTGTTCTGACAAACTTTCACGCCCTAAGAAACGAAAACCAGATTGATCACTGACACCCCATTTGATATTTGTATTGCCAATATCGACGAGTAAGCTTGTCATACTAAATGTTTGCCTGTTAAGCGCTCTAACACGTGCAACGGAGAAGTGTCGGGATGGTACATCGAGTCAACTGGCAAATAAAACGTTTGTTCCATCATTTGTTTTCCCGAGACAACGGCATGAGAAACCTGATCACTAAATACGATCCAAACACTCCCAGGGGGGAAACTGCATTCTCGCTTAGAAACATCACGTTGATACTCCATATCTGCTTTCATCAAGTGGTGTAGCTTCAACATAATAGAGTCATAGTGCGTTTGAAACGTTTTGGTGATACCAACAACATTGCGTAGCGTTGCTAATAGTGTTGAATATTGCTGTGCTTTAGGCAAAAACTTCATAGCTACGTTTTCAAACGACTCACCGGCTTGCCAGACACGTGGCGCATCGGTTTGATTGATGTTGCAAAAAACCCGCAATAAACGACGACTACCTGTTGGGCGCGAAGGAAAGGCGTCAATATGCAAACGCGTATCATCCTTACGAAATGAGGCTGCTTTTCGGCCTTCAGCTTCGACCGTTCGCAAACTGGTTAAACCTGTTTGCATCGCTTCATACTTTGGAAACAAACTTAACACTAATTTCTTTGCCTCTTCGGTATATCGCGTCATCATGGCCTCCAGTGCTTTTGTCTCTTTTTCAGCACAGTCAATACCAGAAACACGCTGCTTTTGAGCGTTAAAGCCAATGTTTTTTGATGATGTAGGAGCCATCTCAAGCAGGGGCAATTCTGTAGGATCGAACTTAAACGATAGTTCAGGCAAAAAAAGAATTGAGCCGGCTTCCAGCGCTTCAGCAGCAACCAATTGATCCTGTGTAGATAATTCAGGATTCCAGTCCTTATACTCGAGATTCAATACCGCTGTCATAGCGAGCTCCCTAAGTTATGAAATAGATGGATTATACCTTAGATAAAACAGTCCTGCATATAGTTCTTTATTTGCACGGATCTCTATATATGGTATCATTAGTGCAGAAAAATTTTTCAACCTTTTGAATTTATGTGCGGGGGCTCATGTTTCAGGACAGCAAACCAATACTCGGCGTTAAACGCAAAGCTAGGCCTACCACCCTGGATGAGGATTCCATTAACCCAAAAGAAGTGGTTCTTGATGAAGATTCGCAAGAATTAACCCTTGGGGTAAAGGGGGTTTATAAAGAGAGACGCACACTCGGTGCTGGCAGCTTTGGCAAGGTAAGTTTATACGAGCATCCAAGAACGCAGAATCAAATAGCTGTAAACAACAAACTCAACTCAGCACACTAGACACCCAACCGCATTTAGGGTTTGAACCTGGAGAAACCGCTGAAGGTTACCTACACGAACAATTTGAACGAGAAGCAGAAAACACGCAACTCGCAATAGGCAGTGGACTTTTCGTTTGTTCTGGCGAAAAGATGCGAGGCACCAGCACAAGAGCTTGTACTGAACCCCATATCATCATTATGTCGTTAATCACTGGGCTTGATTTCGAGTCTTTTTTTTGTGGACTATATAAACGCTTCAACAACAAATCAAAGTATGAGAGCGTTACTTTATGTTTAGCGATTACCTTAATATTTAGAGCGTTATTAGAAAAGACTCACGACTACCATCAAACATCAGGTCAGGTACACCTCGACCTTGCTCCGCGTAATATCAAAATAGAAAATAGAAAAGGCATAGTCAAAGCCAAGTTAATGGATTTTGGATCCGCGCGCTACTTTGACGAAAAGATCACAATAGCAGAGGGAGAAGCTGAAATCAGTGAGTACAGCGATGCTATTTATGTGGAAGGTGAAGCGGCACATCCACAGCACGATATTCACGCCGTAGCAACTATCATGGAAAAAAAAGTCATTGAGTATGACAAATATATTCATATTTATAACATGACATCATTCATGCCAAAGCTGATAAACACGGTTATTTTAACGTTACAACAAGCACCAAAAACAAGTGAATACGAAAAAATTGTAACAACCTCTTTAAATCAGCTCGCTACTTGCTGTAAGGAACTGATGACACAGCGAAAAGGATGCGCAGACAATAAACCTACAACCGCAATCAGCGAAAGCGATCAAGTTGTAAAGCCTGCATCACTAACTCAACACAAGCCCTTTTAGGCCAAATTCAAAATATAAGATGGGCTTTTTTTAGTGAGCCTCTACGGGTATAATTGCTTTAGTTTTTATAAAAAATAAAGGGCGTTGACTGTTATGTTTTCAGAATCAAAAGAAAAATCACACTTATGATTACACCAAATCTCTCAGCAGAACGTTTTCACAGCCTGGTCTCGATGATATTGAGAAACGTGATAAGCCTTATTTTGCTAGCCACGTTATTGGGAGGCTAAAAGCGGGAATATCCGCTTTGAGTCTTTACCAACAACTCCCTTCTGCAAAAGAATACTTCATTAAGCGAGAACAATCCGAAAACAAAATAAAAGAACATCCCCCCCTATATACAGACCAACGAGAAGTGAAATTGACTTTGCGGCACCATACTTATTATTTAATTCATGGCTAGCTGAGATGTATTACATCCAACAAACACAAGCCTCATCATTCATGAGCATGCACAAATTATTTGTAAAACCCCCCAGCTATTTTATAAAAAACCAACACAATCAAATAACTGAGTCTGGAGCTACATTTGTCAATATGATACCTTTAACAACATACACTTACTCATACAGGATCGAAAAGGCATTTAGAAATTATCAACAAACAAGTTTCCAGAGCTATCAGCTGCAACTGTAGATACTGTGACGCCTTTCTTGGGATCGCTTGAGCAGAAACTTGCTGCATGCTGCAAAAAAAGGCTCTCCCGATGATAGGCTGTCTGATGCAATAAGAATTATTAGCGAATTAAAAGCGCACACCCAAGTCATAAATACATCAAACACTCATCAGTGATATAAAAGAATTCTAAGCCAAACCGGCTCTTGAAGTAAACCTAGGGCTAGCAAGAGCTAAGACTGCCCTTATGATCATGCTTCGCCCCTGTCTTGAGAACGGCCATTTGTTTTCTGAACTTGAATCATGCCTTCACTCTAAAAAGGTCGCTGATGATGCACTACCTGATAGTATATTGCCTGCAGCACATCTGTTTTTTGATGGCGTCCCAGCCCCCGTCAATGATGGCAAAGGTGGTCTTGAACAGCTAAATCAGCACGAATATCGAATGTAAAAACGAAATTAGCGCCAGCATGTGCTGGATAATCAGATAAGGACGGAACTGATTAGCTTGCTAGGTGGGCGCGATAGCGTATTAGGAATGCTGAAATTTTCACATCAGCTATTTAGTGTGCAAAAAAACTACTCAATGAAATTCAAAAATTAACGAGCCCTGCAACAGCTAAGCTATAAAAGCATAGTGATAAGTCAGAAAAGTCAACGCAAAAAAAAAGCCCATCTAATGATGGGCTTTTTCGGTATTAAATGCCTGGCAATGTCCTACTTTCACATGGGTTCCCCCACACTATCATCGGCGCTGAGCGTTTTCACTTC
>DKOI01000102.1:0-7143 GCA_002469885.1 Legionellales bacterium UBA7366
ATAACTCATATTCCCTCTCCCACTCGTGAGTGATGTTGAATAAATGAAATTATAATTCACATTCCCTCCCCCTCTTGTGGGTGATGTTGAATAAATGAAATTATAATTCATATTCCCTCTCCCACTTGTGGGAGAGGGCTAGGGTGAGGGTAAAATAAAACGTATCGCCATACGCTGAACCTAGCTCTCTCACAAAAAACCTCATGACATGAAAAAGCAATGGCATCATATTATTCGTCGGCAGTTGACGCGCATTCGTCAATAAATCAGGCGCGCCAAAATTCAAAGCCTAAAAACTCAACACTATTTTACCTTGCGTATGAGCTTCTTCAATATACGAATGCGCATTGCCCACTTCAGAAAAAGAAAACACTTTATCCAAAACCGGCTTAATGGTTTCTTTTGACAACAGGTCAGCAATCTCATCGAGCAATTTTCCATTAGGCTGCACAAGCACAGCGCTGGCTTGAATGTTATGCATTTTTGACCAATCAGAAAAATCAGGAATTGTATGCCCTAAGATTGAAACTAAGCGTCCGGCTGGCTTCAACGCTATAGCTGATTTTTTTGCAACATCACCCCCGATCATGTCAAAGATCACATCACACTCTTTCGCATTAACCGTGAAATCATCATTTTTATAATCAACAAATTGATCCAGCCCTAACGACTCTAACCACGCCTTTCGAGCTGATGACGCCGTACCAATTATATGCGCCCCAAGATGCTTTGCTATCTGCACAGCAAAATGCCCAACACCACCCGCGGCGGGTGCAGCAACAAATTCCGCATAGGCGCTGTTAGGCGCTAGAAAATTTATCAGACCAAACACTTCATCACCCACAGAAAATTGAGTGGCGCTATCGCCCACAGTCTCAACGACGCCCGCAATATCCCAACCCAAAATTAACGGCAAACTGTCTGCCTGCAAAATACCTTGTCCCAAACGTGTTTTGAAATCAATAGGATAATAACTGCTGCACGCGTTTTGATTAAGACTTGATCCTGCTATAGCGCAGGCTTCGGCGCTTCTTGTAATGTTAACTTCTTAACCGGCCCAAACTCATTAATGACAACTGCTTTCATAGAATATACCTTCTGAAGGAATGAATGTAAGGCTGAGGATATCAAAATAAAAAGGGGCCAGGTACGTTTATTCACACGTTATGAATAAATGCACCTCACCCCTTCAATTACAGGGAGGTTACTTCGCTTCTTTTTGCGCTTTACGTGCAGATTTTCTGGCTTCTTTATCTGCTTTTCTATCAGTTCTATCCGCTACCATCTCAAGCTTCCTTGCTTCTTTATCGGCTTTTCTTTCTGCTTTTCTAGCCTCCATCTCAGCTTTCATGGCTTCTCTTTTTGCCTTTCTTTCTTCTTTCCGGGCTTCCATCTCAGCTTTTCTCACTTCTCTTTGCGACTGCCTTTCCACTTTTCGAGATTCTTTATCTGCTTGCTTAGACGCTTTTTCAGCGGCCATATCCGAGCTTTGCCCATAAGCATATCCATCTTGCTTGGCAAGTCCAACTGAACACAGCGATAGAGACAACAATAAGACAACTATAGAGAGGAGGTGTTTTTTTGCTTGTAAATTATACATACCTTACTTCCATATATGGTAAAATTACATGTTACTCCGATTCTGAAGAATTTCCAACTAAATTTTGGTCTAGTTGGACGGTATCTAGGCAGCTCTTTAGTGGTTTCAAAAATCACCCTAAAACTCAACGCACTAGGAACAGATTATTTAAGCCTAGGAGTCTCCGGAAACAAATCATCCAAAGGATCAATCTCTGAGGCTTAGTTAGTGGGAGAAGGATCCACACCTAAGCTTTTTTTCAAAACATCGAAAACCCCTTGCTTCGTAAGCGGCTTATCCAGGTGTGAAATGCAGTCACGATTACCCATCATTTCTTGCATCTCGGTCATCAAATCCTTCATCTCAGCGTCAAAACCTCCTGAAACAATAACAACAGGTATCGCAACCCCCTCCATCTTCATTTGCCTAAAAAGCTCTCTAATCAAAGCATTATCTGTGTATTTTTCATTACCAAGATTGCAATCAATCAAAAAATCATTAACATCCTTCAGGTTCTTATTATTTTCTAGCATGGTCACTAAAGACTCTCCCGTAGGCAGGACTGCACTCCCGCATTCTTCTAAACCCTTAATTTTTTCCTCTTTCAGGTTCAGTACCACTTTCATCCCATGCCCTTGAAACATAGTAAACATAAGTCTTCTATTCAAATTGTTATCATCAACATAGTAAACCAAAGATTCACGGCCATATAATGCTCCCTTTTTGCTCATACCTTTCTTTGCTTTCCTTCTTGTTTTCTTTTTTTCTGTTGAAAACATCCCCCTCTTTGAAGGAGATGAGGGAGATAACGGAGATGAGAAAAGCGGGGGGGGGGATAACGGAGTGTTATGCGTTTCAATAGAAAGCTTTTGAGCAGGTGGCTTAACATTAATAGCAAGCTCCACTCTAAGACCCTCACCTAGCGTACTTGTTAATAAAATTTTATCACCTCGCTCATTGGCATTACGAATAAGATGAGAAACGCCCTCATTAGCCCCCTCTTTTTGTTCTTTACCTGCTTACAAAGCGCCGGATTGCCCGGACTGTAATTTTTCTAACGCTTCAGGTGAAAGGCCACGACCATTGTCGTGCACTGTTATAAGAAGAGTTTCTTGATTTTCAGACAAAGACACATTAACCGTCAGTTCACTCTTTGTATACTTCACGCCGTTAGATAAAAAATTATCTATGAGGTCTAATGCGTAAAGAGAATCAATGGATTCGTTTCCCCCCTCAGGAAGATTGACGTTAACTTTTAAGTTACAAAGTGTCGCCCTAAAATCTTACTTCATAAATGCATCAAATGATCGAGAAATTTCTTTTTTGAAATCAACAGGTCTAAACACGGTTGTACCAGAAAAATAATTATTGACCTTACCCAAAATCTTTTGCGCTTCTGAGCATACCTCCTGATGAAGCGGAATTTCTTTGGGATCTTTTTCTGCATCTCTACTCGACGCCAAGCTCGCCACTAACTCACCAAGCAAACGTTGATGCGCAGCATGTTGACAAGCAACGCTTACCTTAAACTGCTCTAACACTTTTTGATCATCACCGGAAATTGCTTTTACTTTTTTTTTAAAGCGTCGGAAGTATCTAATGCAGATTTGGATTGCTTAATAATAAAAGCAAATGACCACAAACCGTCTTAGCTTCATGATGAATTTTTCCTATTTTTTTTATATAAGCATCAAGACTTTCCTCACCCGCTTTCGCTACATTTCCTTTCTTTTCTGGGCCCATATCAGCTTAGCTGTATTGAATACATGATATATAGTGAATAGGTGATAATGAGTCATTTCTCCCATAAATATAGGAATATATTTGAAATAAAGTGCAAATCAACACCCTATGAAAAAGGTGTTTCAAAGATCAATAAGTTGGGTATCGATGGGTTGATTTCAACCTCTCCCGCAAGCGGTAGAGGGGCGTTTAATTCTAATTTCAATTAAGCACTCAACGTTGGAATTCTAGCGCCCGACAAGGAAGCAGAATAATCTTCTTTGGTTCTTATATTAAATAACATAAGTTGAACCGGCTTCTCTTTAAATTCTTTTAAGCACAAAGAAAAAGAAGGATTTTTTGGTTCGAGATACGAGAGGATATTTAATAACAGCGTTGCATTAGATTTGCCAAAGGCGCTACTTTCTTGCCTTAGAACATGATTCATGGAAATCACCCCATTTGAAAAATCAGCATATTCATCTTGAATGGCTTTATACGCGCTTGATATTTCAGCGGTTTCAAAACGCCTGAGTTTGCGTCAAGTCGACGATTCTATTTTCAATCGCTTTAGTAAGGTCTAAAAAAATGCCTCCTCTCAGACGCTCTAAACGCACTTGAAATTTTTCCAAATTAACCGCAACACTTTTAGACTCATCACTGCGCTGCTTTTCCAGGTGAGTCAAAAACAATTGCTTGTCACTATTTTGGAATGAAAAGAAATGCAAGCACTATTGCAAAGGAAGATGTTTAAACATTAATTGGATGATACGCAAAGCATCCTGACTTTTAGTAGACTGAACGCTCATCACAGCGAGGAATGAAATAAAATTCCCGTCAGAGCTCAACGAATGCGACAAGGAAATAAGCGTATTAGTGACGGGCTCATCTATCTTTTCCAGCATAGGCAACAGCACCTCAAACTTGGAAGCACTCACGCCAGGCCTACCTGACATCAGGGATTGCGATATTACATTCTACCCTGCTGCGTTATGCAAAAAAAGCAAACCATAAATCATAACGGGCTCGAAATCATTACTCATTTCAACCAACGCTTTTAAAAGCAACGCAGTAAGAGAGGAATGTGCTGCTTGAAAAAAAACGGAATTCTGGCCACCTGTCAGCAGCAAGCGATAGCGCTCCTCTTTCGATTTCCCTTTAAGTTCTTGTCGAATAAGCTCTGCTCTTTTAACCGCCTCAGCGGGGGCTTTTTCAAACGTTAATCCAAAAACACTTTCCAATTCAAAGGTAGTTAATCGCTGTAGATTTTGCATTTAGCCACCCCTCCTTGTTTAAAAAAAACGGGGCACAAGGCCCCGTTTTTATCTTATTCAGGCCCGAAATTTAGAGAATTTCAGGTTGAATAACAATTTTAACTTCTAAATCAACGTCCGCATGAATATGCAAACGGATCATGTATTCACCGATTTCACGAATTGCGCCGCCATCTGGGAGACGTACTTCACTCTTACCGATCTCAGCACCAGCAGCATTCATTGCTTCAGCAATATCACGCGTACCAATAGAACCGAACAATTTACCTTCTTCACCTACTTTAGCATGAATAACACCGGTAATTGCTCTCAACGCTTCTGCGCGTTCTTGAGCTGCTTTTAACTTTGCAGCATTCGCAGCTTCTAATTCCGCGCGCTGTGCTTCAAACTCAACAAGATTTTGTTTTGTTGCTAATTTAGCAGCGCCTTGAGGAATTAAAAAGTTACGAGCAAAACCCGCTTTAACACTCACTTTGTCACCCATATTTCCAACGTTGACAACTTTCTCTAATAAAATAACTTCCACGACCTTAACCCTCTTTCTTAAACATTCTCAAGTTTAATACGCTATCGTTCAGCGCAATCAACACAACAAAGCCACCCACGTAAGGTGACACTAATATAAAAGCCAGATAAAAAATCACCAACCCAATCGTCGATTTTCTTTTATCAAAGTAGTAGTGGACTACACTTAATCCCGCTACTGCCAATGCCGCGACAAACGGCGGTAAACAATCCCAGCCTATCGGTGCGATAAACGCCCCCACAGCTAAGGTAACCCCAAATCCCAGCAATATTGACGGCCCTAAACGAATCGACAATAACTCTGGACGTAACCCAACGGGGTTAAACATGACGGCCTGCCACCAACGGGCAATGCCGACATTAATCAAACTCACAACCAACAGCCAAGCTGTCGAGAAACCCGTGGCTATCGGCACAAGCATTGCGAGCTCTGCATCGATCAGTGGCTTAGCCACCTCAGGATCCATGCCTGCAAACCGGCCCATTGCCGAAAAGGTTTCACTGATTTCGGTATACCACCAGGCATCTAAGTCACTGACAAATAGATGCACTAATAATATAACAATCAAACCTAGCCAGACGGCTGCCTCAATCACATAGCGCCATTGTGCTGTGCTGCGCAATATCATTGAAAACAATAATACGGCTAAGCTGCCCGCAAACACCTGGTGAATGATAACAATCACATCACCCAACATGAGGCCAAAAATTAATGGGGTGATGGCGGAAAAACCGAACACAATCACACCATCGTTAAATCCTTTGCGTAATGTTACAAAGGCAACGATCACGTAGCTCAACCAAGAAACAAATGGAATTCCTAAAATGGGAGTGGCGCTTAATAAAAACGCCACCAGCCCTGCTTTCCAAGAATTGCTGAGGAGAAACTCCCCAAAACGCTTAATCACTTCCATGATAGGCGCCTTTCGTTACTTGTGACGATCGCAATATGGCAATAAGCCCACAAGACGTGCAAGCTTAATTGCTGACGCCAATTGCCGTTGGAATTTCGCTTTTGTGCCTGTAATACGGCTAGGGACAATCTTGCCGCTTTCCGTAATGAATTTTCTTAACAATTCAATGTCTTTATAGTCAATCACATCAACTTTGTTCGAAGTGAAATAACATACTTTTCTGCGACGAAACGCTCTATTCATCATAATTTTATCCCCTACTCAGCTTCGCTGACTTTTTCTACACGATCACTACTTTCAGTGCGTTCAGTACGCGGCGGACGATCATCACGTCTGTCGTCACGTCTGTCATCACGACGATCACGGGTTTTAACCTGTGGAGAGTCAGTAGTCACTGCGCCTTTCAAACGCTGTGTTAAATGACGAAGAATGGCATCATTGAAACGGAATGTGCTTTCTAGCTCATCAACGGCTTCTTGATTACATTCAACATTCATTAATACGTAGTGGGCTTTGTGGATTTTGTTCATTGGGTAAGCCAATTGACGACGGCCCCAATCTTCTAAACGGTGGATTACGCCTGAATCCTTTTCAACAATACCTTTGTATCGTTCTATCATGTCAGGCACTTGCTCACTCTGGTCAGGGTGAACGAGAAATAAGATCTCATAATGTCTCATTAAAGACTCCTTCTGGTTGATACCCTCCAAATTGATCAAAATTTGATAGGATAAGGACTAATTTAAGGGGGGATTGTAGGGCATTTAAACTACCAAAGCAACCATTCAAAGGACAGTTTCAAACAGAATATTATCGTCGTTAGGGTGAATCTTAATGGAATAAGTAACGCATGCCGCTTTTGCCTCTTCTCCCGGCGGGAGAAGATTGAGATGAGGGGTTTAATCAATCCGACTAGTACGAACTAAAAAACGGATATAAACAGCTTAAAATTAATGCCTTTTAACGTTTTTTAAAGTCTAGCAGCCTCTTAAATGGTTGACAATACGCGACTTTATCGCCAGAATGAGCGCCTCCTCAAATTGCGAGGAGAAAAGCCCTATATGGCTATGTAGCTCAGTTGGTTAGAGCGCGGCACTCATAATGCTGAGGTCGGTGGTTCAAGTCCACC
>DKOI01000102.1:7226-30960 GCA_002469885.1 Legionellales bacterium UBA7366
GAATTTAATTCACAAAAAAAAGAAAAACTGCATATTTTGACGGCGGTTTTCAATTGTTATTACGCAACTTTTATTTTATAGTCGGCATACCATAGTAATTGGAAGGACGCTATACAATCATGATCAAAAAATCATCTTCGTGCCGACTATTAATAGCACTGCTCTCAATTGGAGCAATGCTACTGCTAAGCGGTTGCGACATCTCTCTCTTAAACCCTAAAGGCGTTATTGCCGCCTCGGAAAAGAAACTCTTTTTCACCGCCATACTTTTAATGCTCATCGTTGTGATACCCGTCATAATTATGGTCATTGTCATACCTTACAAGTATAGAGCCACAAACAAACAAGCAACCTACAAACCCAACTGGGCTCATAGTACAGCGCTTGAAATTGTTTGGTGGACTATCCCAATTATCATCATCGCAATACTCGCAGCGATTACGTGGTTTAGCACACACCAACTTGACCCTTACAAGCCTCTGGAGTCAAAAGTCCGCCCTGTTAAAGTCCAAGTGATTGCGCTGGATTGGAAATGGTTATTCATTTACCCAGATCAAAACATCGCGACAGTGAACTTCATTCAAATGCCTGTCGATACACCGATTAATTTCCAAATTACATCGGACGCACCTATGAACTCGTTCATGATTCCGCAGCTTGGAAGCCAAATTTATGCGATGCAAGGCATGCAAACTAAATTGCATTTGTTGGCAACGCACACTGGTGACTTCCGCGGTCAATCAACCAACTATTCTGGAGAAGGCTTCGCAGGCATGCATTTTGTTGCTCGCGTTAGCACAAAAGAAGAATTCAACCAATGGGTTAGGTCAGTCAGCGCTTCTCAGCACAGACTGTCTGCTGCGGTTTATGCAGAACTTGCAAAACAAAGCGAATACAATCCTGTTAAACTTTTCTCTTCTGTCGAACCAAACCTGTTTAAGGACACCATCATGAAATACATGATGCCTGACGCACATACGTTGGATATGAGTTCAAAACAAGAAGTTCAACTGTAACAATCAAGGGGATAAATATGTTATTTGGAAAATTAACACTAGACGCACTTCCGCATGAGCCTATCGTGGTTGTCACGGGGATATTCATGGCGTTAGGCGCACTAGCGGTCTTAGGCTTAATCACTTACACCAAAAAATGGACGTGGTTATGGCGCGAATGGATCACAACCGTCGATCACAAAAAAATTGCTGTCATGTATTTCATCTTAGCTGCGATCATGTTATTGCGGGGGTTTGCCGATGCCGCCTTAATGCGGGCACAGCAAGTGCTATCAGTCGGTGACTCTTTTGGCTTCTTACCTCCAGACCACTACGACCAAATCTTTACAGCACACGGCGCCATCATGATTTTTTTCATGGCAATGCCGTTTATGTTTGGATTACTCAACCTTGCCGTGCCATTGCAAATTGGGGCACGCGACGTAGCTTATCCCTTCCTGAACTCGTTGAGCTTTTGGTTAACCGCGTTTAGTGCTGGCCTTGTAATGATCTCGCTCGTTGTTGGTAAATTTGCTTCAACTGGTTGGCTGGCTTACCCACCTTTGTCAGGCATCCAATACAGTCCTGGTGTTGGTGTTGATTACTACATTTGGGCACTTCAAATTTCCGGTGTCGGTTCGTTAATATCGGGGATAAACTTCCTGGTCACAATCTTAAAGATGCGTTGCCCAGGCATGACCTTAATGAAAATGCCTATTTTTGTTTGGACAGCATTGTGCTCAATGATTTTAGTGATCTTGGCCTTCCCTGTGCTTACCGTGACACTAGGATTATTATTCCTAGATCGTTACTTCGGCATGCACTTCTTCACAGGCGACTTTGGCGGCAACGCGATGATGTACATCAACCTCATCTGGGTATGGGGTCATCCTGAAGTGTATATTCTTGTTCTACCCGCTTTCGGTATCTTCTCTGAAATTGCGGCGACATTTTCGAAGAAATACTTGTTTGGATACGTCACCATGGTATGGGCGATCGGCGTTATTGCGATCCTTGCTTTCGTCGTTTGGTTACACCACTTCTTTACCATGGGGGCAGGTGCTAACGTTAACGCGTTCTTTGGCATCGCAACGATGATTATTGCGATACCAACTGGTGTTAAAATCTTTAACTGGTTATTCACCATGTTTAGAGGCCGCATCACCTTCACAACCCCAATGTTGTGGATGATTGGTTTCTTCATCACATTCACCGTGGGCGGCATGACAGGCATTATGCTCGCGGTTCCTGGCATTGACTTCCAAATGCATAACAGTGAATTCCTCGTTGCTCACTTCCATAATGTGATCATCGGCGGTGCTGTGTTTGGTTACTTTGCAGGGTTCACTTACTGGTTCCCTAAAATGTTCGGTTTCAGATTGCACGAAGGCTTAGGCAAATGTGCATTCTCCTGCTGGATCATCGGTTTCTACACAGCCTTCATGCCGCTCTACATTCTAGGCATGATGGGTATGAGCCGACGCTTACAGCACTATGACGCCGCTACTGGCTGGCACCCCTACCTTGTGGTTGCGGCTCTTGGTGCCTGCATCGTTGCACTCGGTATTGCCTTCCAAGTTGCACAGCTGGTTTACAGTGTTATTAACCGCGAAAAACTCAAAGACACCACAGGTGATCCTTGGGACGGTAGAACCCTGGAATGGGCTATCCCCTCTCCTGCACCGTTTTATAACTTTGCAGTCACACCTGAGGTGAGCGAACGCGATGGCTTCTGGCATGACAAGCTCAAGAAAAAACGTAAGAGCACAAAGTATGAAGATATTCATATGCCAAAAAACACGCCTATGGGCATCATCATCGCAGCCTTTTCAGCGGTGCTTGGTTTTGCAATGATCTGGGATATCACCTGGCTTGCAGTACTTAGCGGTATTGCAATGCTGGGTAGCGTCATTGCTCGCACACTCGATTACAATATCGATTACTATGTTAAAGTCGCTGAAATCAAAAAGATTGAAGCTGCATATGCAAAAGGAGCTAAATAATGACCGCACATGCTATAACAAAAGAGAAATACAACCTGATACCCAAAGATGTCTTTGGGTTCTGGATCTACATCATGAGCGACTGCGTGTTATTCGCAACACTCTTTGCAACCTACATCGTATTGCACAATAACACCTATGGCGGACCTGGCATCAAAGACATTGCCAGCCTGTCTTACATATTAGTGGAAACGATGCTGCTCTTAACCAGTAGCTTCACGTTTGGGCTTGCAATGCTGGCCTCGTTTAAACGTGACATGCCAAAAGTCATGCTCTTTTTGGGCATCACCTTTGCACTAGGCCTTGGCTTTATCGTGTTGGAGATTAATGAATTCGTTCATTTAATTCTAGAAGGTAACGGGCCACAACGCAGTGGCTTCCTATCAGCCTTCTTCACGTTAGTCGGCACACACGGTTTGCACGTAACGGTTGGTCTCGTGTGGATGGCATCTATGATGTATCAACTCAAGAAACATGGCCTCACAAACTTTACATCTGAAAAACTTACCTGCCTAGGTTTATTCTGGCACTTTTTAGATATCGTTTGGATTTTTGTCTTTACAATCGTCTACTTGATGGGAGCAGTTTAATATGAGCGGACATGAAATTTTAAAAGATATTGAAGATAAGCACCATCACGGTACACCACTGTCATACATCGTAGGCTTCGGCTTATCGGTTGTCTTAACACTGGTATCCTTCGTACTGGTCGGACAACACTTCCTGCCAAACAAAGGCTTTGTGATGATTGCACTTGCAGTGCTTGCGCTTGTGCAACTATTCATTCAAGTGGTTTTTTTCTTGCACGTCAACACATCACCTTACGCACGATGGAATTTATTGTCATTCATCTTCACCGTGTTTGTCGTTGTTATTTTAGCAGGCGGCTCATTGTGGATTATGTATAATCTTGACTACTACATGGTGCACTAATTGAAACTACTCTCCCTCACCAAGCCGGGTATTATTTTCGGTAATATTATCACGGCTTGCGGCGGCTTCTTCTTAGCCCAATCTGGAATGTTTAATGCCTGGTTATTGTTAGCAACAGTGCTAGGCATTTCACTCATTATCGCTTCGGGTTGTGTCATCAACAATTACATTGATCGCGACATCGATCAGTTGATGGAACGCACGAAAAACCGCTTAACCGCTAAAGGCCTGGTCTCGGGTCGATTCATTGCAGCTTACGCTCTCTCACTTGGCTTGCTAGGCGCTGGCATTTTATATTTCTTCACAAACATCCTCACCTTGTTTATTGCACTGGTTGGTTTGTTCTTTTACGTGGTGATTTACACACTTTGGTTAAAACGAAACTCTATTTATGGCACATTGGTTGGAGGCGTGTCTGGCGCAGTCCCGCCTGTTGTTGGCTATTGCGCGGTTACCGGGCAATTCGATATGGGCGCGTTTCTATTATTCCTCATTTTATTTACCTGGCAAATTCCTCACTCTTATGCCATTGCCATTTATCGTCTTGATGATTACGCACGCGCGAACATCCCTGTGCTCCCTGTCGTGAAAGGCATTCCTTACACCAAACCAAGCATGTTGATTTACCTTATCGCTTTCGCGCTAGCGGCAATTAGTCCAGGGTTATTTAATTACGTTGGCAACGTTTACCTCGCCATCGCTAGCCTCTTAGGCTTAGCTTGGCTCTACATCGGCATCCAAGGTGTGAAAACTACCGATGACAAAGCATGGGCACGTAAGATGTTTTTATTTTCTATCATCGTGATCACCGTTTTGTGTTTGGTGATGTGGGTTAAGATTTAATTACACCCTCACCCTCACCCTCACCCTAATACCCGCTTACCAAAGCCCGAGAAAGCGTACTAAAAATAGACCTAGGGTAATCCCTAACTAAATCCCCCTCGAAAACATAACCATTTATGGTATCATTGTTCTTCATGGATGAAGCCCCGTTAAGGATTATGATGGATCAAGGTGTTAACTATCAATACGAATACTATATAAAGCCCGGCTTATGCTTAAATGACAAAGCGATAACCAAGCTTTCCTTGGAAATTCAAAACATTGCCTTTAGCTGCTTTTCCACCCTACCGGGATATCAATGCATGACCGGCGCACGAGAAGACTTAAACGATAAAATCATTTTACTCGCAAGAGATCAAACCGGCAAAGCCGTTGCATTTCAATCATTGGCGATCCTTGAAATACCTCGCGTGGGTGAAGTGTTACATATCGGACTACTCTGTGTAGAACCCCAAGCCAGACGAAGCGGGATAGCGCATCAATTATTGTATCGGGGTTTATTTACCTATATATTTCGCTATAAACATCGCAGCTCAATTTGGATAACCAATGTCTCGAGTATTTTTAGCGTATTAGCAACACTGTCATACCACTGCAAACAACTCTACCCCTCCGTACGCCTCGACACTCCAACTAAAAAACACCGTAGAATCGCAGAGCATTTCTCAACGCACTCAAGAAAATTAGTCTGCATACCAGATTCAATTGAATTTGATAAAGAAAAATTCATATTTAAAGAAGGGAATCGCAATAGCGTATTTTACAATGGTTCAAAAAACGAAAACGCCACCTATTCTCGAGATGATATACACAATGAATATTATAAAAATATTATCAATTCCACTGATGGAGACGCCGTCCTTCAAGTCGGGCACTTAAGCGCCTGGGATTCAATCACACAATGCGGTAATTTTGTCAGCAAAAAAATCAAAAAAAGTATCGTATAAGTATACAATGGAGATATAAGTTGACAATTACATGACCTAGATTACAATTCTATTTCATCACATCAAATCAATTACAATAAAAAAACAAGCAAACAAAGGAGTGCAGCACATGCAAGGCGCAAGGGAAAATATCTCTCGAAAATATTGGCAGCCAATACAACACCTCCCAAAAAAAGTGAAGTTATTTTACAGTGCCGCAATGTCCCTAGGAACCGCCGGCACAGTCTATAGCATGATCACTTTTTCTGATGCCTCACGCAGTGAAAATGAACGGTTAGTTGCTGCAATACTGGTTTTCTTATCCGCACAAAGCTTGCAAGCTGCTCAGTATTCATGGCGCAAACATAACAATATAGTCATGCCAATTTCTAATCTTGATGAAATTGCCGATATCAACAATATTCCTAAAAAAACATTCTCAGAACCTAAAGAAATTGAGCTAACCGCGATAGAACAAAGACGCATTACGATCAATTCAATGACCCACAATACTGATGAAGAGAACCTAGGCTCCGAACTCAAAAACGCTGAAACTTTAGCAGAAGAAATACCCACACAACGGGAGAGACGAGGATCAGCCATCCTCCCGACCACCCCCAATCTATCCTCACTTAAATTCGCTGAAAACATGGTGCCTGTTTTCCTATTTGCAGAAGCAATCGCGCTTTATAGTTTATCGCTTAACTATGAATTTCAACACGGCAATTACATCCCTAAAAGCACACTGATTGGACTGTGTGTCGGCAGCATGCTTCATCAACTCATGCTACCTTGGAACCTAGGCGGATTCAGGCACTGGATGGATGAAAGTAGAAATATTTTTGCTGTTATCGTCTTATTAATGTTTACCACTTTTTTTCTGCCGCCAACAAACGTTAAACTCTTTTACTCATTAAGCGCTCTACTCTCGGGATATAATATTAATGCCAGTATAGAAAACTTATGGCGTCGCCCGCTTGCGCCGACAAAACAAATTCCTGAATCATGGGGCGCATCTAACGCACCCACTTCCTGGCATTATAGAGAACTTAGCAGAACATTGCTAGGCACCGCCCTTTCAGTGCTTTCAATCAGCCTGTTATTCACGGCTAACACTAATGAAAACAGCTATCAAAAGTGGGGGCATCAACTGTTATCTGTCATAGGTTTTCTCCTGCTAACTTACGACGCCGGGGTAAAACTCTCACATAGAGTCCCCCTGCGACATTATGGACCAGCATTAGCAATTGTTAAATATATAATGGTACCTGCAGCCTCACCAAAACTGAACATGTTGAACTTTTTTGGCTTAGTCATAGCTGGACTTTGTACAGGATTAGGTAATGGTCTTTTTGATTATCGAGACACAAACGCAATCAACAAAATGCTGGAACGCAAACGCGCTTTCACCGAAATACTAGAAGCTTCGCCACGACTGCATGCTGCAATAGCAAACACAAACCCTAAAAGAAAAGATCATGCATTAGCAATAACAGGAAAAGGAATCAACAACCTTATTGTTAATACACTTTGCTGTTTAGTATTTATGTTCGGCATCATAAAGCTCTCACAAAAAAATGATAACTTTCCTGCTAGCGCGGTAGGCTTCATGGGTACGGCTCTTATGGTGCTTTTAGGCATTAACTTTTTCATGTCTCGATTAAAACCGTCGACCTACACTACTCAATCCCTCTCACTGCTGAATAAAATCCTTTTCAAAGATTCTTTCTTGCTTATGTACGCCTACAAAGTCGGCACGGCTGTTTCTTTAGATTACTATTTTAACAGCGATGGAAGCTTCATACCGACAGATGATCATGAAAAATCAGCACAAGTACATCATATTGCCGCATTTCTCTATGGCGCTCTATTTTGGGTGACAACAACGTCACGCTTTCTAAATGGTACGAGGCATCTTCGTTACGTACCGACTGATGAAGATGAAAGACAGCTTGAACGTGAAGTCGCAAAGGAATCTGGCGATGCAACCCTCCCCTTCAACCTCATTAATTTTATCAGTCAAAACATCCCTTATAAAAACAACGCCATTCAAATTTTGAAAACAACAGAAATGAAAAATGAAGTGGCTCCCGAAAAAAAAGGCGCCCTCTCAACGTTATCAGCTTTCTTCAAAAAGACGAGCAAGCTCAAAGCCAGTGATGAGCCAAGCATTAAAGAACGCCTTATTACCGTGAGCTCTGAAGGCCAAACCCTGAGTTTGTTTTCTGAAACAACAAGAAATGACTGGCGATTTACAGCACGCCTATTTGATACTGACTTTTTAGGGGTTGTTGTTGCTTCGGCTGTTTATGGCTTTGCTGTAACGAAACAAGTGCAGCACGCTATTCCAAGAATGGGGTAGCGCTACAATCCAAAAGGCAACACAACGGTAAACTTGCTGCCAGTTTTACCATCACTCTCTACAGCAATAGTGCCTTCCAAGGCCCTAACAAAACGGTCTACTAAATATAAACCAATTCCTGTTCCTTCATACTTCCCTTCATAAGAAGGAATGAGTCGTGTGAATTTTTCAAAAATTGTTTTTTGCTTGTCTTCTGCAATACCGATACCGGTATCTGTGACCGACATAGACACTATGATTTGTTGATCTAAACATTGCTGCAATGAAACATCAATTATAACCCCACCCTCAGCGGTGAACTTTACGGCATTACCTAGTAAATTCAGGAGAATTCGATAGACCGCTAATCGATCGCCAATACACGTTTCCGGTATATTGCTATCAAAATTAACTGTCAATGAGAGTTTGCTCTGTTTAATGGCTGGCACAAATAATTGTCGGACCTCATAAACAACATCACGCAGGGAAAATGGCGCATGCTCTTCACTGATATTTTCACTGTCAAAACGCGCAAGCTCGAGACAGTTGTTGAAAAACGCTAAAGCTTGCTGAGAAGCAGAGCAAATCATCTCAGCATATTCACAGCCTTTTTCTGAGATTTCTTTAAATTCATGAGTCATTAATTCCGAGAGACCGATAATACCTGATAATGGCGTGCGAATATCATGACTCATATTCGCTAAAAACTCACTCTTCGCTCGATTTGCCGCTTCCGAGGTTTCAACCGATTTTTCAAGCTGGGCTTCATAGTTCTTTCGCTCTGTCACATCCTTTGAGATGCCAATAAAACCAATATGCACACCGTCTTTATCAAAAGCACCGAAGCTTTCGTCATCAATCCAACGGATTTCACCATCAGGTCGCCTTATTCGAAAACTAATAAATGAACTAACACCAGGCTTTAAATCAGCTGTGCGTAGCTCGATCTCTTGTTCGATCCTTACCCGATCTTCAGGCACCACAGTCTCAATCCAATCTTTTGGTGATTCATATAAGCTTTTGCATTTTCTGCCCCAGATAGTTTCATAAGCTGGGCTAACAAAAACTTGGTCATCATAATCAGCACTGCGGATCCAAAAAGCATCGTGACAATGCTTAACAAGCTCATAGATATATGAATTGATATCACCAAAACGAGGATCTTTTCCTTTGGATTTTATTCCCACCTGCACGCCCTTGTGTATTTTTTAACTAAATATAACCGTGATTATACCTAATTATTTTTGCCACGTCTTTTTATGTTAATTTGAATTAATTCCATACAAATCTTAACTAAATTTACTTGGCAGAAATCTTTAAACTTAGTATAATTTAGGCAATTAAAAGCAGTGATCAAGCTGTGTAAAACGAGTGAATCTAAAATGTACCATGAGATATTCCAAGCTGCGGTTAAAGAGAACCCTGAGAGTATTGCTGCCCAAATTGAAGATGGGGCTGCACTTACCTATGCTCAGTTAGAGCTCCAATCCAATCTCCTAGCACAGCATTTAATCAAAAACGGTGTTAAACCTGGCGACTCAGTTGCCGTGTTTCTGCAACGAACACTTCTACCTCTCATCGTAAAACTTGCAATCTCAAAAGCCGGTGGCGTATACGTGCCTGTCACACCACAACAAACACCCAATCAAGTTAAAACAATAATCAACGAAACACCAAAGTTAACACATTTTATCCATGAATCTAAACTCTATGGCAGCACCAAATCATCCTTAAATAAAGCAGATGGCATTAGCGCCCTGTTAAAAGACAAAGACATCCAAACGCTTGACGCAGAAGCTATCGTGAATTCTTTCGAACAAACAGAATGCAAAGCACCCGACTTAGAAGGACTATCAAGAGACTCACTTGCATATATCGTTCACTCCTCAGGCTCAACAGGAAAAAAGAAAGGCATTATCCATAAACACAATGGATTCGCCTACTGGGCAAGGGTATTAAGCAATCATATTCCAGACATAAAAAAAATTGAGCACGTCTCAGCAAGCGTGTCCCATGACTTTGACGCACAATTTGCAGAAGAAATTACCGCATTTGTGGCTGGTGCCACCTTACACATTACAAGCGAAGCAACGCGAAAAGATCACATCCAGTTTGCGGAATTTATCAAAGCGCATAAAATAAGTGACATCATGATTTCGCCAGGCATGCTCAACATATACACTCCAACAGAACTTGCTGAAATGCAAAAAGCAGGCCTGCGCCGAGTATCGGTAACCGGTTCAAGCTGCAAAGAAGAAACCTATCAGAAATGCTTTTCTGCAGGACTCATCGTGTTTAATTGCTACGGCCCAACTGAAATCTTTTGGGGCTTATCAATGATTGACGCTAGCACCAAGCCTTTTATTAATGGTAGAGCGCCGATTGAAATCCCAGACACCACCCTTTCAGGTAAGAACCCCGTTTCAGTTGCAATACTGGCAGAAAAGAATCTCACCACGAAAGATGGCGCGCAAGGAGAGCTTGTTGTCGCTACCGATTTCCTAACCCAAGGCTATACTAACGAATCCATCAAAAATCGCCTATACACCGACCCAGCAACTAAGATTACGTATTACCGCACTGGCGATAAATTTCTTCTCAAAGATGGCGTACTGCATTACCAAACCAGAATCAGCAAAAAAGCACACGTTAAAATCAACAGTCAATTTGTCTCACTGGAAGGCGTTGAAAACGCTATGGAAAAATTTGACGGAATCGTCAATGCCTGCGTTGTTGTACCCAGCGACCGGCCCATCGACGAACCTGTTTTAGTGGCCTTCTATTCAGCAAGTAAACGCATTAAGGAAACTGCGCTACGTGAACACCTAATGAAATCGCTTGGCCAAGCTTCCACGCCGGCATTCTTTACCAAGCTTAAAAAAATGCCGCTTAACTCTAGCGGAAAACTTGATCGTAGCACGCTATCAAAGCACGCACTTCCTACAACTAGCCTCCACTTAGATTCTAAGCGCACCATTCCCGAGCCAAGCACACTACTTGAATCTGAGCTTATTAAAATATGGCAAGAAATTCTGAATATCCGGGACAACATTGACACAAACACCGCCTTTGAACTATTCGGCGGAACGTCAATCCACCGCTCACAACTATCATCAATGATCGCCAAACGATTTGAAATGAAATTTTCAGTTGCAGAACTCGGTAGACCTGAAAAACTCTCAATTAAAAGACTCGCAGAGAAGATTATTACTAAGCGTGTCATGACTAATCTCGATAAATACATGGTTAACCTCACACCTGGTGACAACAGCTCTGCTCCACTTTTCTTTTTGCCGCCTGTTACTGGCGATGTAACTTCTTATGAAAGCATGGCAACAGAGATCGCGGAACATGGTGAAATAAACCGACCAATTTATGCCATTCAATCACCAGGCTTAACGGACCCACTCGCATCACAGATCGATTTCGTAAACATCGCAAAATTATATGCGAAAATGATGCACGCAGTGCAAGACAAAACTGGCCAAAACCAAGAAGAACCACTGCATGTTGCTGGCTGGTCCACAGGCGGGACATTTGCATTTGAGGTTGCTAGGCAAGAAGAGCTGATCAATACCCCACTAGGCTATCTAGGCATTATCGATCAACTCTCACCGTTACTGCTCGATGGGCAGAGCTCTGAAGACTTCATTCTGCGCCTGTTCTTTATCTTAAAACTGGTGACAAAGAATCAACCCGAACTTTCGAAACTGATTCCTGAGAAAAACGCTCGCGGCACAACATATGAGGGGCTTTCCAAGGCTAAACAAATTGAGTATCTCTTTAACGAGATACGAAATGCTTGCCCTGATAAAACCTTACCGCTCTTCTTAGAGAATCTACGGTGCACAATGATTGCTGAAACATGCTATGAGGAAGGCCAAAAAGACAACCCTAAAAAATTAAAACATAAGGGCATGGTCAGTTTATATGTCTCAGCAAAATCTCAAGAACATGCCAAAAGCATATTTTGGGAAGATGACGCAATACTCACCAACGTGCTTGGCTGGACTCCTGCACATGCAGAAACAGCCCTCTACCAATTAAAAGGCGACCATTTTTCCATTATTAATGATACGGCGCTGATAACAAAGTTTTGCATCAGCAAGGGAATGTCTACTGACCTCTCCCCTCCTTCTTCACCTGCAAAAAGAAAAGATAGCAGTGAAGAACTTGAACGGCTTAGGCAAGAAATCTTACTCAGAGAAAAGGAACGTGACGAACGAGAAGCGGCCAAGGAAAAAGAGCGGGCGCTCAAGCAAGCGGCCAAAGAAAAAGCGCAGGCGGCACACAACGAACAACTCATGAAGTTGCTTACCAATATTGGTCGAGCAGTCCAAGCTGCTCCGCACCCCGAAGCAAAGGAAAAGAATTCACGCAAGCTGCCTAAAATAACGGTAGTGACAACTGCTGAGACAATACAACCAATGCCTAGAACCCTCAGCGCTGGTAATATGCGCGCCACATATGTCGATACAGCATCACATCGGTTATTCAGAACTGACTCTTCGGAGTCGACAAGTCAAGCGGCTGCGCAGCCTCACCGTCTTAACCCCTCCCCCACTCCGGTGCCAGGCTAAGCAAAAGAGACAAGGCGAGACACAATCACTAACTAACAATGCTCTCACGCATTGCCAAGCAAACAGCGTGCATCACATGCACGTTATGCGTAGACGCTAGCTTATGGTAGAGCCACGATTTGTTCTTAAAAAGGTAATGCAGGTAAGCACGCGTTTCGTGTGGGCGCCATAAAGGCAAAAACAAGTTTGAACGTTAGGCATTACTTCGGTCTGGTGGGCGAATTGCTGGTTTCAGGATCAACCTCGGGTCCTGGCCCTTTCTTAGGCGCACCAGCTCCAATGACGCCAAACTTTGCAATCCCTGCTGCTGCTTTGTGTTCAGCTTTTTGGGGGCTCTTGGGCAGCTTCGAATTCAATACCTTTAACACTTCAGAATCGTCACGCTTAGCTGCATCTTCTCTTAACGCTTCCACATTTTCTACATCGACACCCGATTTGAAAATAGCTTCAACAACTGAAACTTTTCCTTGTTTTACCGCATCATTTAAAATAATATTTTTCTCCTCATTAGGCACGCTCGCAAGACTCACGTTTTCCTCTATAAGCGCAAAAATAACATCACTGTCACACTTCTGCAGCGCAAGAGATAATAATTCCGTGTTCGCTTTGGCGCCCGTGGCAAGCAGTGATTTTACTGCAGCTCCTTTATTATTATTCACGGCAAATTTTAAGGGGAAATCGAGCATCCCATCCCCCACTTTATGCTCTCGAAGGAGCTGGATCATATCAGCATTATTATCCAAAATGGCAGGAAAAAGTAATGCGGGCTGACTTGCAGTGACGCCTTTTTCCAGTAAAGCTTCTACGACTTTTATCTCTCCCGATTTTATAGCCAACTCAATCGGAGTGTTGCCCTCCGCATCTTCGCCATTAACATCAAAGCCGCTTTGCTCAAGACAATGAGTTACAGCTTCACTATCTTTTCTCAAAATAGCAATAAAGAGTGGGTAATTAGGCGTTTCTGACTGCCCTTCTAACACCCCCAAGTATTCTACTAGCTCTTCATGTCCAGCCATCTTTGCAACACTAGAGAGAACTGGATCCCCCACTCTGATATCCGCACCCACCTCAAGCAAAGACATAATCACCTCAGGATCTCCTTTTTGGACCGCTAACACCAACGGTTTCACCCCATCCTTGTCTGCTTTATTTGGATTAGCACCCGCTTCTAACAGGATTTTAAGCATGTCATTATCTTCAATTTGTAAAGCCAACATGAGTGGCGCAGGCAAATCACTCGATGCCTGGGGCTCCAAATCGACTTTTTGTTCAATTAAATAATGAAGCAACGCTGTGTTACCCGATGAGATTGCTGGAAGCAATAAATCTGCCCCTCTTTGCGTACTGCCTGCCGCAATTAATGCCCCTACCATTTTCACGTCACCACTCTGAACAGACAACGTTAAGGGCGTCTTACCAACGCTAAAAGGCTGATTGATATCCACACCCTCTTTTATTAGGGCCTTCAAAAGCGTTACATCACCACGATGGATGGCATCAAGCATTCGCACCATTGTCGTATCACTTGCTTTTTCTTCAACTTTCGAAAATCTCTGCCTAGAGCGCAAAATTAACGTCTTAAACTTATCTTGCAACGCTTGATCACCCAACATAGGTAAAACGGTATTTCTCATAAATGCAATATTCGTGGGTAACTCAAATAAAAAACCGCTAGATTGATGTAATGCTAATAAGTTTTTTGCGAGCAGCGTGATGTCTTCTTTTAAACCTACATCATCAGAAGGGTTAATTCCAAACTGACGGAATACTGATGTTAAGTTGCTGGAGGCCAACATGGTTTCTAAAAAATAACGGATATAACTTGTATTGCCTGCTTCAAGAAATGCATTTATTTGAGTAATATTTTTCTTTACTTCGTTAACCAAAATAGCTGTTACTTCATTTTGCGCTTTTCTTTCAGAAATAGGCGTTTCTTTGTTGGCATCTAAATTTTTTGCTAGCTGATTCCACGCATGTGTTTGTACAGCCCCCCCAGTGATAATGAGTATCTTCAGAAACTAACTCAATCATAGCAGCTAAACCACTTATATCCCTATTCAATGCTTGACTTCTCTCGAACTCACTTTAAATCATTACTTTTTTTGAAACACCAAAATCAATTAATCTCAGCTCATCATTTTGACGATGATATACCACATTACCAAAATGCAAATCCATATGGAAAATATTGTCCGCGTGCAATGCTCCCACTCTGTTTAGCATCTGCAAGAAAATGTTTACCGTTTCTATTTTTTGTGAAAAAACATTCAAAGAACGTTGACGCATGCCACCCATTTCAGGATCCATACTAAATAATTTATTTAAATCAAGTCCGCCATAATTTGACAACAAGCATGTGCCACCCGCTGCTTCTAACACGCGGTACCCAGCACGCTCGCTTGCTGGCAACTCTTTATATTCTTCGTGCATTAAGAAACCTTTCCCTCTATCATGTGGCATTTTTAAAACGATATCGGTGGGGTCTTGTGTTTCAGGGTCACGTAAGCGGTAGCTTCTCGCGAAGGCACCTTTGCCCAAGACAGGGTTTTTATCTAGATCAAGTGTATACGTCGCTCCATCAACAACAACAGTAAAAATGGAGTTACTCGTTTCTTCAATACTGACAGTGCTACTTTCATGCAGTCTTTTTAATTCATCTTGCTGGTGCATGAGCCCCCCCCTAAAATAATCAGCACAATACTCCATTAAGTATAGTAGAAGATTTAGAAACGGAGAGTCATAAAATTAATAGAATAGAGTGGCTCACAGAAAACATTCATCGTTTGTTTTCTGTAAGCAATTGATTTTGTTTTTACTTAGAGCGCATGCTCTGTCTGAGGAATAATACACTCTCGCATCGCCGTGCATACGGCGTGCATCACATGCACGTTATGCGTAGAGGCCAGTTTATGGTAGAGCCACGATTTGTTTTTGAAGAGGTAATGCAGGTAAGCACGCGTGTGGTTTTGGCAGGTGTAACAGTCACAATCACTCGAAATAGGTGTTTCATCTTGTTCATAGATCTTCTTTTTAATCAGTAAACGATCGCCTTTTTCGTCTGACTCATAAGCAATCCAATCCCCTTTCTTCACAATGCGACCGCAATACAGAGCACCGTGACGTGCGTTTCGTGTGGGTGCCACACAGTCAAACATATCAGCGCCGTGGGCCACCGCATCAATTAGGTTTTGCGGATTTAAACCGACACCCATGGTGTAGCGTGACTTTTCTTCGGGAACGATAGGTAATAACCAATCCAATATTTCACCGGTTTTTTCCATATCAAAACCAATGGTTTCACCACCAAAAGCAATGCCGTCTAGTTCTTGAGACGCAATAAATTCCGCGCTCTGTTCTCGCAAATCACGAAACATGCCGCCTTGAATAATGCCAAACATCGCTTGCTTGTAACCATAATGTGATTCAGGATTTTTAAGATGGTATTCCTTACACTCACGCAACCAGGTATGTGTTCGTGACATTGCAGCCAACACATCCGCACGATTATCTTCATTTGGCGTACACTGATCAAACGCCATGATAATATCAGCACCAGTGATGCGCTGTGTTTCAATAGAAGATGTGGGGGTCATCCGAATTTTTTCGCCACTGATAGGATGCTTGAAGGTTGCGCCTAACTCATCAATCTTACAAAGTTTTTTATTCTTGGATAAACTGAAAATTTGAAAACCACCACTGTCGGTTAACATCGGTCCATGCCACTGCATAAACTCATGCATGCCGCCGGCATTTTTAATCACGTCCATCCCCGGTGCGCACAACATGTGATAAGTGTTTCCACCTAAGATGATTTGGCTACCTGCTGAGATGAGATCAGGCACCGTCATGGCATTCACATATGCACGTGTTGCCACAGGCATAAATGCAGGTGTAATGATTTCCCCATGCGCAGTTGTAACCTTTGTCACCCTGGCAGCATTTGTGGGATGCTTGTGTAAAATCTCAGTTTTGAACGTCATGCTAACCCTTCTTTATCTTGGTCGGGATTATAGCGCAAGCTGCTGGGTGACACCAACATTATCCAAAAACGTCGTATCATGGGAGACAATAATCATTGCCCCTTCAAAACAATTCAACGCCGATTCAATGGCTTGAATGCTCTCAATATCCAAATGGTTTGTTGGCTCATCCAAAATCAGCAGCTGTGGCGGCTTATCCCCCATTAAAAGGCAGGCCAGCAGCGCCCGTAGTTTCTCGCCTTCACTCAGCTCATTCGCCCGGATAAGCGCCTCTTCTCGCCTAAAGAGGAAATAGTCCAATGCTCGCCTGGCATCGGTTTCTGACATCTCTGGGTTAAACGCCGTGAAATTTTCCAACACTGTTAACGAACGATCAAGTAGCGCCAATCCCTGATCTAAATAGCGGATCCGCACATCACCACGCTCAACTCTGCCTTTTGTCGGTTGCAGCTCGCCTAACAACAACTTTATGAGCGTTGATTTTCCAGCGCCGTTGCCTCCACTGAACGCGATACGTTGCGGACCTTGAATGCTAAAAGAAATGTTGTCGAAAATTGCGGGGCAATCAGGATAGCCAAAACTCAGTTCTTCACATCTCAACACGCGCTTACTGTTTGAGATAATCGTTTTGGGCAAACTCACATTAATCTGTCGTGTAATTTCGATTCTCGCCCGCGCGCTATCAACATTATCCAACGACGATTCATTCATTCGATTATGACGGCTTAGCAAACGCGATTGCGTGTTTTCACTTCGCTCACACCGACCGAACGCCACTAATTTATCAGCACGCCCAGCCGCCCGTTGTGCACGTCCGTATTTACGTTTTTGTTCGTGTTTCTCACGATCTTGTTGGATGGTTTTTTTAACAATGCTTGCCTTCTTTTTAGCATCACTATAAGCACGCATGTCCGCGTTAACTTGGGTCGATTTCTGGGCTGCAAAATCATCATAGTTTCCACCGTAAGAATGCACGCCTAACGCGTTTAGCTCGATAATTTCATCCATTAAATTCAATAATGCCCTATCATGACTCACAACGATAAGCCCTTTCTCCCAGCGTGAAATGCCGTCATATAATATTGATCTTGATTCAGCATCGAGGTTGTTTGTAGGTTCATCTAAAATAAGCACACTGGCCTCTGACAAAAAGGCTTTAGCCAACATTAAACGGGTTTTTTCTCCCCCGCTCAAGCTCTCAAACAATCGCGCACTGTTGATATGACTTAACCGCATACGTGACAGCTCGGTGTCTAAGCGTGCTTTGAATTGCCAATCATCATTCACAATATCAAAGTCGATTTGCGCTGTACTACCCTGTTCTAGCCGTTCTAATGCTGCAAGCTTTTCACTGGCGCCCAACACGTCAGCGACTGTTTTCGTTTTATCAATATCAAAAGCTTGGCGACAAATCGCTAATCCTGAGCGATGCTCAACATTGCCTTGTTGAGGCAGTATTTCGCCCGAGATCAAGCCTAACAAGGTCGATTTACCCACGCCGTTTCTACCCACAATGCCGGTTTTACTTGCGCCAAGCGATAGCGAGAGATCCTGAAAACAAACAGTTCCGCGTACGTAATTAATATGATGTAAAATAATCTGATGATGCAACATAACATTTTCTCCAAAATTGAGTGAATTCGATTTGAGATAAATGTTAGCTGTTCATTGGCAGGTTTCTTCCTAAAAGCAAGGTGAACTCATATTACACAGTCGCACACTTAAAGTCAATACCGCGCAGTAAACACATATGGTTTACAGGCGTACAAATAAAGGCAATAATATGATTAATAACACTATGGAGCAGGCGAGTTAATGGATAGAATCACAATCAAGCAATGGGTAGCTCTTGCGGGCATTAGCCTTTTAACCTTCACCATTTTCTTAGACTTAACGATTGTGGCTAACGCCCTCCCTACCATTCAGCAAGAATTATCCGCATCAAACACACAAACACAATGGCTACTCAATCTCGTGCCTATCGCATTGTGTGCGTTGATGGCTTTATTTGGCCGTGTGGGTGATGTTTACGGCTTGCGAAAAGTGTTTTACATCAACATGTTTTTAATGGCCCTTTTCTCCATCGGATGTGGTTTATCAGATTCAATCGAAATGCTCATCGTCTTTCGCGCTCTGCAAGGCATCACGCTGGCTTGCATCACAAATTCAGGCGCATTAATGCCCCACAACTTTCAACCGCACCAACGCGCAAAAGCCATGGCCATTTTTGCGGCTGTCGGCGGATCAGGTTTAGCCTTGGGCCCTGTGATTGGTGGCTTCATTGTCGAACTGCTCAACTGGCGCTGGGTGTTTTACATCAACTTCCCTATCGTGTTAATTGGTATTGCGATGTGCTGGTACTCTGTCGTTGAAAACACGCACCATGATGGAACTGAAAAAATCGATTGGGTGGGCGCCTTCTTTTTTGTGATTTTCATGGTCGGCCTAATCACGACAATCACAGAGGGTGGCGATTGGGGCTGGGATTCCACATGGGTAATTTCAGGCTTTATAGTCACAATTATCTCGCTCATCGGCTTTATCATCACTGAAATGCGCGTAAAACAACCGCTCATCCCATTCCCTGCGCTCATGAACCGCATCTTTTTACCCTGCGCCCTCACCTGCGCAACTTGTGGCGCCTTCATTATGACGCTACTTTTCTTTAATCCGCTTTACTTACAAACCATTTTGAAGTTAAGCCCCACACTCTCTGGCTGGCTATTGTTATCAACGTCGTTAGCGTATATTTTAATGTCACCCGTCGCAGGTTTTATCGATCACAAAACCGGTCATAAAATTGGAACACTGGTAGTCCCCGGCATGCTAGCGCTCGCCGCCATATTTCATGCACAACTCCGTATTCATTATCAACTCCCTCTTATTCTCCTGGCGTTCATTCCTTTTGGTATTGCCTGGGGATTTGTCAACGTTTCACCCGCGGTTGCCGTGATGGGCACTTCACATGAGAAAAACGCAGGTGCCATTATCGGTGCTTTGTGGACTGTGTTTAACGTGGGCGCAGCGCTTGGCCTGGCAATCTTCGGTCTGTTTTTCAGGCAAATGCAAACCACTCACTTTATCAACGATATGACCAGCTCATTAGGAACGTTATCAAGCACTCAAATTGGTCTAATTAAAGCCATGGTAGCCGACCCAGAACACAGCGATCTCATTGCATCCCATTTTGTACACGATACGACCTCACACGTCTTAGCCTTATTCGACGCCTCATTTGTCTATGCGTATAATCATATCGCGGTTGGGTTATTGGGTGTCTCCCTCTTTACGTTTTTCTTTGTCGCCTTTGTCATGAAAAAGAGCAAATAAAACCCTAACGACGATGATGAAAGAACAATAATTATGCTGGGTGAGACAACTTAACGCACATTGTAAATATCAGTACTAAACTGTATAGATACTTGGTATTCTAGGCCCAATTTGATCATAAAGGCCTGAAAACCATATGAATAGCTTGCTTGCATGCTTTAAACCTGCTCCGCATATTGCGCGTTTGTCACTGGACAAAACTGACCCAAGCTATAAGCGTTTACGCCTACAAGTCTTCCTCGGCATTTTCATTGGCTACGCCGGTTATTACCTCGTTCGTAAAAACTTCGCACTCGCGATGCCTTACCTCATGGAACAAGGTTTTTCACAAGGTGACTTAGGATTTGCTTTTTCAGCACTCTCAATTGCCTACGGCTTTAGTAAATTTTTAATGGGGAATATCTCCGATAGAAGCAATCCGCGCTATTTTCTTTCTGCTGGTTTACTCCTGTCAGGCATCCTCACACTGATGATGGGCTTCATGCCAGTCATGCTCTCCTCCATCTGGGTCATGTTTGGACTGCTGTTTCTCAACGGTTGGTTCCAAGGCATGGGCTGGCCACCGTGCGGTCGCACCATGGTGCATTGGTACTCACACAATGAACGCGGTCGCTGGGTGTCAATCTGGAACGTCGCACACAACGTCGGTGGCGGACTCATCGGCCCTATGGCAAGCCTGGGTATCGTCTTGTTTGGCGCCTGGCAGAGTTTATTTTACTTCCCTGCCGCGATTGCGATCATTATTGCAATCTTTATCTTCTACACCATGCGCGACACCCCACAATCGTGCGGCTTACCGCCAATCGAAGAACACCGAAACGATTATCCACCCAATCATGTACAAACCGCTGACGATCCTGAAAAAGAACTCTCAGGTAAAGACATCTTTTTTAAATACGTTTTCCGCAACAAATATTTATGGTACATCGCCATCGCAAACATTTTCATCTACCTCGTACGTTACGGCGTAGTCGATTGGGCACCCACCTACCTATCATTGCACAGAGGCTTTACACACAACCAAGCCAACTGGGCCTATTTTCTTTATGAATACGCGGGCATTCCGGGCACCATCTTGTGTGGTTTAGCCAGTGATAAACTCTTCAGTGGACGACGCGCGCCTATTGGCATCATCTACATGTTGTTAGTCACCGTTGCTGTTCTTGTTTACTGGTTAAACCCGCTTGATAGCATCTGGGTTTATAACTTTTGTTTGATCGCTATCGGGTTTTTAATCTACGGTCCTGTCATGCTAATCGGCCTTTTCGCGCTAGAACTGGTGCCGAAAAAAGCAGCCGGTACGGCAGCTGGCCTCACAGGCTTATTCGGCTACCTCTTCGGCTCAGTACTGGGCGATGCTGGCATCGGTTACGCCGTCGATTGGTTTGGCTGGACTGGCGGCTTCACGCTGCTAATCGCATCCTGCATACTCTCTATTTTCTTCTTGTCACTCACCTGGAATGTCGGCAAGCCTGAGAAAATGAGTGAACACAACAAACAATGATCATGGTTTACACTAGCATACGAGCTTGATGAACAAGCAGGCGACATGGGAGCTCTTGTGGCAGAGTATGGCTACTCTGCTAATCTAGAAAACGGTCAAGCATTATGCGCGGCAGAGGCGAAAAAAACATCCGTCACTGAAGCGGATGAAATCACCTCTCTTGCAGCGCGCGCAACACGGTATGGCCGCCTATTGGATGTGCTGGATAAAGATACATCCTCGATTGCAGAAGAATACGCTCAAGAAACGACAGCGGACGAAAATCCAAACAAAACAAGTACAACCAGCCTCAGAAAATAAACGGGTGCGATAAAAATTAATCACATCTTAATACTGCCTTAAGGTTCTTCCTGTCATATAACTTATGAAGACTACCGGGGGAATTGGTTTTCATAGGCGGTCCCTCGGCGTGATGTAATTTACCATAATGAGGATACACACTATGTGGGCAACCGAAAAATCAAAAACAGACCTTCTTCTCGATCAATACAACACACCAAGCGACAGCAGCACACCTGCCGCTAGCGCCCCGCCATCTCAACCTGAATATAAACCGTTAACGTTTGTAGAAGGTGGCAGCCCCATCAATCATTTTATTCTTGATGGACTAAAAGATGTCGACATACCCGAGCTAAAAATGGTCATTAGCCAAACACTAAGACAAGCCGGACAAAGCGCAATCAACGAAAACGATCCTTTTTGGAATAAGGAAATCGCCGCTATTATCGGCGAAAATAATTTAGGCTGCTTTGAAGACGTGCCACATGGAAAAATCTTAATCGCCCTGCGTGCCGCATTATTATTGCGTGCGACTGAAACCAACCTCCACTTATATCGCCAAGCGGATTATCGAAACAATAACCGTGATCCTTATTCAGGCTACACAGGCAACAATGTTCACTTTGATTTATATTGCTGTTACGGCTATCACACACCTTATCATGCATGGTATACGCCTGTTGGACATCATCACGGCGGCCTGTTTGGCGGTGGACACCATCACGGTGGCGGCTGTGGCGGTGGCAGAGGCTCAGGTGAGCTTATGGCCTTATTATGCTTGCTGTGTTTTGATTGTGCCGTTGTCGGTTGCAGCGTAAGCGTAGGCCTTGACGCCATGGGCGAAGCTAAAGATACCTCAGGAGGCTCAAGGATGAAATGGTTTCTCATCATTGCGACTCTCGCTGCTAGCGCTTATTTAATGTATTCAAGCGGCTTCACTGAAATAACAGCAGAAGCTTTTAGCAAGTGGCTTTACAACTCTAAGGACGAGGATGGCGAACGTTATCTATCACAAGAAACCTCTGATGGCTTAGGTGGTTTTTTTGCTTGGTCCATTGTGGGTATTAGTTTACCCATCATTTTTTCAGCCATGTGTTGTTGTTGCTTAGGAAGGTTTAATACCGACACTCGCTCAGAAGAAGCCAAAGCATTGCAAACACGCGGTGAAGAAATCGCACGCGAGAACGGCATTAGCTTAGCATCAATCAACGCCATTAAAGACTCTTCACTCATGGGTTACTTTGATAGCGCAAAAGAAAAAGGATCGCAGTATGCCAATGCCGTTATGATGACTGTAGAAGCGCTGGATCTCAGTAATCGCGCCAAAAATGTCTACAAACCACCTAAAGCCATGACAATGGTATAACCCAAGCACTATACCCCACTGTTACACCAGTGGGGTTACAGAGAGAGCCTCTGCGACATCTCTTAAGCCGTTCATCTAGAAAATCTGACAACTCAAGCTCCTCCCGCATGCTACAGTTAGAGTAAGACTAATACACCCTCTCAAATGGAGCCTAAGCATGGACGGTAACAAACTGAAGTTTATGGATATTTTTAGCATTAGCACAATCAGCTCGCCTGAAAAAGCGACAAAAGTCGCTAAAACGATTGCTCTGTTCATTGCTGGACTCGTTTTGCTCGGAATAGTTGTTTTACTGTTCATACGATATGGTGGTTATGAAGCAAGCATGCAGGCAAGTAGACCTGGCCTAAGTTTAAAAATTCTCGATCCGGATAGAATCCTCGTTTTAATCATTGCTTTCATGATGTACCGCGTCAGTCGAGTGGGCGCA
Source organism: Legionellales bacterium UBA7366 (assembly GCA_002469885.1). GTDB lineage: Bacteria > Pseudomonadota > Gammaproteobacteria > UBA7366 > UBA7366 > UBA7366. The sequence goes on from DKOI01000102.1 coordinate 30,737, forward strand.
GTATTGGGTGCGATTTATTACATTGGCTCTTTTCTCGCAGGCATCGCAATGCTCGCTTTGAAAGTTCCCGGTGGTAGCATTCAAATTAGTTTATTAATTTTTGGTTTTTTGACATTAAGAGCATGCCAGGCAACCTTTAACTATCACACCTTACGTCAAGCTAAAACGATTTGGCGCAATGCGATTGTTAAAACCGTCGCATCGATCGTGTATGGCTCGCTACT
>DKOI01000125.1:0-7422 GCA_002469885.1 Legionellales bacterium UBA7366
GAAAAAGAGCCGATATTCAGAAGAGCAAATCGTACGCATTCTGCGCGAAGCTGACCGTGACCCCATTTCTGAGGTGTCTAAACGACATGGTGTTTCAGATGCTTCTATATATGTATGGAGGAAGCGCTTTGGCACAATGGATGGCCATGAAGTCAAGAAGCTAAAGTCACTGGAAACAGAAAACGGCAGGCTAAAGAAAATCTTAGCTGAGCGAGACCTTGAAATTGAAATCATGAAGGAGATCGCTGAAAAAAAATGGTAAGCGTGCAGGCGCGCAAACAACAAGCCCGCTATGCTATGCAGCGCGGGCTGAGTCAACGCAAAGTCTGCACGCTGCTTAGTATAAGTCGATCAAGCCTTAATTATACGCGCACAATGCCATATAAAGATGCGCCAGTAATTGAGGCGATGAAAGATTTTTCGGCAAAGTACCCGCGCTTCGGTTCGCGGAGAATAAGGATTTTTTTAGAGAGAATAGGTATGGTGATGGGTAAAGAAAGATGCGCGCGTCTTTGGGCTAAAGCAGAGCTGCAAGTGCCAAGAAAGCGCCGTAGAAAGAAAGTAAGCTCAAAGCGTCAACCCATGGCAGCAACAAGGCGAAACTCTGTATGGTGTTACGACTTTGTTCATGATGCTTGCGCTAACGGCCAAAAACTAAAATGTTTGACTGTTGTTGATGAGTTCACAAAAGAATGCTTAGCAATTGAAGTAGCCAGCTCCATACGATCTGCAAAAGTTGTGGAGGTTCTGGAAAGATTGATCAGCGTGCATGGAGCGCCCCAGCATCTGCGTTCAGACAACGGGCCAGAATTTGTAAGTCTAGCGCTGCTGGACTGGACTCGAGACGAAAATTTAGATTTAATGCTTATCGAGCCAGGCAAGCCATGGCAAAATGGAACAAATGAAAGCTTTAACGGTAAATTCCGTGATGAATGCTTATCAATGGAATGGTTTCGAAATCGCAAGGAAGCAAAAGTTGTTATAGAGGACTGGCGTAATCACTATAACAGCATAAGACCCCACTCAAGCTTGGGGTATAAGACGCCGCATGAGTTCAAGATGCGCTTGGATTTTAAATTAACAACAGGGGTGGAATTTTCTAGATTAAATTGGTACTAAAAAACCGGGCAGGTCAGCAAGAGCATTGGTTCAAGCCACCTTACCTCACAGCAAAGTTGATGGGAATGAATTTAAGCGCACGAACGGCTTGTTTAAGCTCACTATGCTAGCTGATTCTGAAACCGGCTTGCCTTACGGAAGTATTCCTAGGCTGCTATTGGCCTGGATATCAACCGAAGCAGTTAAAACTAAAGATCGCCGTTTAATTTTGGGTCCTACTTTGTCATCATTTATGGCTGAACTAGACCTTACCCCAAATGGCGGGCGTTGGGGAACAATTACGCGGCTCAAAGAGCAAATGAAGCGTCTTTTTGCGTGCTCCATTTCTTGCACCTACACAGATGGCGATCACTGGGCGGTAAAAAACATTAACCCAGTAAGCAGTGCCGATCTGTGGTGGAGTCCAAAACAGCCTAATCAAGCAACTATTTTTGAATCAACTCTGACATTGAATGAAGATTTTTTCAGGGAAATTATTAATAACCCTGTTCCTATTGACTTGAGGGCACTTAAAGCACTTAAACGCTCACCATTGGCGCTTGATATTTACTGTTGGATGACCTATCGGGTTAGCTACCTGAGAAAATCGGTAACCATCCCTTGGGAAGCTTTGCAAGTACAATTTGGATCAAATTATTCAGATGATGCCCAGGGAACACGGAACTTTAAAAGGCATTTCCTCAAAGAACTCCATAAGGTGAGTTGTGTTTATACAGCGCTCAATGCAGAAAATGGTGACCTAGGATTAATCATAAAACCAAGCAAGCCCCACATTCCTTCGCTGAATAACCCTGTTGATTAACGAAGTTATCCACGCATAAACGGTACCGCCTAAACCATAAGATCTACGCATAAACGGTACCGCATACCTTATATACCTATATCTTCCTGTATTAAAATACCTGTAGTTAATCGTCGCTCACTGTGGATAACGCTATCGCGTTACCCACAAACGCGCCTCACAAGCTGATGGATATGTGGACAAACCTTCGCTGCGCTCAGGTATTGCCCACATACCCACAGCCCAACAAATTTTTATTTTTTTGAAGAAAAAGAAAAGAAGCCATGAGCCTACAGAAACACTGGCATGCATTCCAAGACATCATCCATGCTATGCCCGTAGAGTGAGAGTAGGGCAACAGCTTGGTTGGGTGTAAGATTGCGAAAGAGGGTGGCATCAAGCACAGACTCGCGACTTTCGGTAATGCTTTGGGTACTGGAATGGTGTTTTGAGGTAGGTTCTGTAAAGGCTCTGGTTGAATCACCCGTGGTTTGACTGGTGGTTTTACGCTGGACTTTTGCTTGACCGGCTAATCTGTCCATCATCGTGAGGGTGGCTTGATCTTCGGTTCTAAAACAAATCTTTTGTCGAAAGTTTTGCAAGATGGCATGGGCTAAATCACGATCGCCTAATGCAGCATAGAAACTCGACACGGATTGAGCAGAGATAATGCCAATGGTTGCGGCCATGGTTGATAAAAATTTAAGCGATGAGCAGCAAGTGGCTCTTAAACACCTTACTCAAGGTAGCGATATTGCCTGCGTGGTTGGTTTTGCCGGTACGGGCAAGAGTTACATGCTGGGTGCTGCTCGCGAGGCATGGGAAGCACAAGGCTATCGCGTGCAAGGCATGACGTTATCAGGCATTGCCGCTGAAAATTTAGAAGGCGGCTCAGGTATTAAAAGTGTTACGGTTGCGAGTCGCCTTTGGCACTGGGAGCGTGACCGCGAACGATTAACGGCCAACGACATTGTGGTGGTCGATGAGGCGGGTATGTTGGGTTCCAGGCAGATGGCCAAGATTATTGAGGAAGTTCACCGCGTTGGCGCTAAAGTCGCATTGGTTGGCGACCCTGAGCAGTTGCAGGCGATTGAGGCAGGGGCGGCTTATCGCGCGATTGCCGAGCGTATCGGCTTTGTTGAAATGCGTGATATTCGCCGCCAAATTGAGGCCTGGCAGCAGCAAGCCACCCGTGATTTTGCCAGTGAGCGTACGGCAGATGGTTTATTGGCCTATGAGCAACATGATAACGTTCACACATTTAATACCAAAGATTCTGCGATGAGCGGCATGATTGAGCAGTGGGACGAGGTTAGGAGTCAGTCACTCGATAAATCACAAATCATGCTGGCCTATACCCGTGATGAGGTGCGGCAACTGAATGAACAAGCACGCAGCATGCGCCATGCCCAAGGCGAGCTAGGACAAGACCACACCGTTGAAACATCTCGCGGGCAACGTACCTTTGCTGAGCAAGACAGAATTTATTTCCTACGTAATGACAACCGCGAATTACACGTTAAAAATGGCACACTAGGAACGATTGAAAAAATTAATCATGATAAATTGATCGTGCGCTTAGATCATAGTGATCATGAGAAAGCCCGCCGTGTTGAATTTAGCCTCAAAGATTATAACGACATTGATCATGGTTACGCTGCTACCGTTTACAAGGCACAAGGGGTCACGGTTGATCGTACGCATGTGTTGGCCTCTAAATATTTTGATCGGCATAGCACCTATGTCGCGATGAGTCGACACCGTGAAGGGGCTGATCTTTATGTTAGTCGTGATGATTTCCCAAGCTTTAGTGATTTGTCAAAAACGTTAAGTCGTGAGCGTACTAAAGACGTGACGTTGGATTATTCGCAAGAGCGAGGTTTTGATGTGAGCGAAGATAAGCGCATTAAAGATCGTACTAACGATCAGCAAAAAACCTATTCTGTTAACTTAACTGAAGATCGGCTAGCGAGCGCCGAGAAACGCTTAGCCCAGCGACAGTATGAAAAAGCCATGCAAGCTGATATAGGCGAGCTTCAGAAAAAAACGGGGTTATCCTATAGCTTGGATATCCAAGAAGGTGACCGAGGCGTTTATCGTGGCATGGTCGAAATTGCAGGGCGACGTTATGGTGTGCTTGAACAAGAGCAGGGCAGAGCTAAATTGATTGGCGCTGATCAGCTCGAATCTCGGCAAAAAGATAAAGCGATGATGATTGAAAGACACACGAATTATCGTGGCCAAGAAAAACTAAAAGCTTTTCAACCAGAAGTACGGCAGCGCGAGCGGTCACGCGATCGTGGGATTGATTACGGTGGTTTGTGATGACAAAAAATTATGAGGAACACTTTCAAGATCGAGTTGATGAGTTGCTACTGCTGGAGCAACGAGCCGAACGGCGTGCAGAAAAATTTATTGAGATCACGAACGACTACCAAGAAAAAAACCGGAAGGCACTTGATGATTTGCTCGGTAAAGTTGGCGGTATTGATGCAAGCCTTGCTAAAATGAACGCCGCGTCGGATCAGGTACGTGATTACGTTTCTTATAGTGAAAAACACGCACTTCGCACGGCCAAATTATTTTTAGGAACGGTTATCGCCTGCGCCTTATTTGTAGTAGGCAAGTTGTGGTGGTCGCATCACATCACTAGTGGATTAGCGCAAGATAAAGCGGATTTGGCAGCGCTAGATATCAAGCTTAAACATACGCCCGTGATCGTGCATTTTAAAGGTAAAGATTATGTTCGGGTGGTGCCTGATTCTGAAACCGGTTTTACACGCAACGACGGTAGCGACGTTCCAGGTCGCTACGCGCAGGTTTGGCATGTGCGTTAACAAAAATAATGAAAAAGTTTATTTTCGCAACACCAAGCCAAATTGCTGATCGTATTCTCGTTGAGCTGCTGGGCTATCTTGTCGGTGTTTACTGAGATAATCAGCCGATTTTTCTGGAGAAGAAAACATGCCAGATTGACGTAACATTCGGCTACCATATTGATGTTGATGGTAGCCTCTGGAATTCTGAACTTGCTCTTGGAATAGTCTTAAAGCGGCGAATAGTCTTAAAGCGGCATCGACAGTGATTGTGTTCGCATCAATTAGTTCTCTGACGTGCGGTGCCTTAATGTTTTCTGTTTGAGTGTAGTTAAGCTGTAGTGCGCGCTCTAGCGTAATACGACCATGATTGACGTAGGCTTGGACAAAGGGAATATGAACTAAGCCAAGATTTAATGTTCCAGCAGTAACACGCTGTCTAATATCTTGGCTAGCCAATGCAGTACCTCTATCAGAATCTAAACCAAGTGCGGCATCGAGAGTGATTGTGTTCGCATCAATTAGTTCTCTGACGTGCGGTGCCTTAATGTTTTCTGTTTGAGTGTAGTTAAGCTGTAGTGCGCGCTCTAGCGTAATACGACCATGATTGACGTAGGCTTTAATTTCAACTGGCAATGGCATAATAAAAGTCTCTCAAAATAAAGCTATCCCTTGCATTGTTAATAATGCTCAAAATTGTATCATAAAGTTGCTTAACAAAACCATAGCAAAACGCAAAAAAAAAAACGATTCAAATCATAGCGTTATAATGAAATCAGGTGTCGTAAATTGCCTTTTTATGATCTTTTAGACTGCTTTTGTCGAGAAAGCCTGAAACTCAGACTATTATGCTGATAGAGTGTTTAAATAATCAGAAAGCACTTGATGATTTACTCGGTAAAGTTGGCGGTATTGATGCAAGTCTTGCTAAAATGAACGCCGCATCGGATCAGGTACGTGATTATGTTGATTACAGCGAAAAGCACGCACTGCGCACGGCTAAATTGTTTTTAGGAACCGTTATCGGCTGTGCCTTGTTTGTAGCAGGTACGTTATGGTGGTCGCATCACATCATTAGCGGATTATCGCAAGATAAAGCGGATTTAGCAGCGCTAGATATCAAGCTTAAACACACGCCAGTGATCGTGCATTTTAAAGGCAAAGATTATGTGCGCATCATTCCAGGATCAGAAACCGGTTTTACGCGCAACGATGGTAGCGACGTTACAGGTCGCTACGCACAGGTTTGGCATGTGCGTTAACAAAAATAATGAAAAAGTTTATTTTCGCAACACCAAGCCAAATTGCTGATCGTATTCTCGTTGAGCTGCTGGGCTATCGTGTCGGTGTTCACTGAGATAATCAGCCGATTTTTCTGGAGAAGAAAACATGCCAGGTCGACGCAACATTTGGCTACAATATTGATGGTAGCCAAGGGAATTCTGAACTTGCTCCTGGAATATACATAAATCAGGTAGCTCTGTATACTGACCAGCATCAACTAGGCCAGTAAATGAGTGGTCCGCTCTATCTTGATAAAGGCTGCCAAATTCATCAAACATTCGATCAGCTACGTTGCCTTTAATTTTATCCCAGATAACTGCAACACCATCCTCTTTGACTTGCGACATTAATTGGGTGAATTCTCGAAACCCTTCAACAGTGCTTGGGTTCGCCAATGGTGCCAAATACCGCATCGCTTCTTCTCGAACAACAATCGGTAATTTGAGAGACGCCGTTCCTTTAGTAATAAATCGAATCTGGCAGTCTGGATGAATACCTTGCAATTTTTCAATAAGCTTATTAAAGGTTCCAGAAGAACAAATAGATCGGTCTTGACCACCCTGATCAAGGCCTGACTCCGATAGATTATAACCCCGCTGTATTTCGTAAAGGCCTTCAACAAATTGCGCTCTTGCGTCTTCAAGGTTACCTACTCGGTTGCCACCATCATCTATTGCTAAAAATGTTAATGCGAGTAATTGTCTCGTTGTTATTTGAGAGCTAGGGTCAAGGAATGTATAGCCAGGAGCGGTAATTCTTAAAACGCATCGTTTCGCTGCTTTATTCTTTTGAGAATCATCGGATAAGCTATCCACATAGGATTGAACCATTGATATGACGCTCTCTAAACCCGCCCCGTCAATCCTCAGTTGATACCTATCAGCTAATCGAGTTGCAGATTCTGAAACAGCCTGATGTACGCTAAGATTATGCGTGCTTTGGCCGTCATTGATGTTGGGCGCAACAGCTGCCGCACCGTGTGCGTGATGATGAACTGGACCACCCATAATGTCATCAATTGTTAGATCACCACCTCTGAGCATTTGTCTGGTTTCTGCGTCATGTAATGCTCTGAATGCATCTCGAGTGAGATGAATAGCTTGAGCAACAGTAATAATATTGTCAGCTACTAGGGCTCGAATTTCTGGTGACCCAAGATTGGTCCGCTGGTCATAAGTCAAATTAAGAGCTGCATCAAGAGTAATTGTGCCTGCATCAATTAAAGCACGAACGCCCTCTGCTTTGAGGTTTTCCCTTTCAGTGACGTTAAGTCCTAAAGCGCGGTCAAGGGTAATTGTGCCTGCATCCACGTATGCTTGAAGAGCAGGAAGATGAACCAAGCCAATGTTAAGGGTTCCATCAGTAACACGTGCTCTGATGGCCTCGTCAGATAAAGCAGTCCGCTGGTCATAAGTCAAATTA
>DKOI01000125.1:7444-7773 GCA_002469885.1 Legionellales bacterium UBA7366
ATGGCATAATAAAAGTCTCTCAAATAAAGCGATCCCTTGCATTGTTAACAATACACAACATTATACCAGAGATTACTTAACAAAATCTTAGCGAAATGCAAAAAAAAAAAAAACGATTAAAATCATAGTGTTAAAATGAAATCGGGCGTCGGAAATTGCTTGTTTATGTGATTTTGTCAAGAAAACCTGAAAACCAGACCATTATGTTAATAGCGTGTTTAAATAAAACGATGGTTTTAGTTGGACGTTTATGGCTACTTTACAACACTTTTAATTGAACGTATAGTGTTTAGATTAATTCAATTAACCTTTTTGTTGAAAAATGGCCA
>DKOI01000132.1 GCA_002469885.1 Legionellales bacterium UBA7366
CATGATAGTCAAGTGGGGGCAGTGTGTTACAATTTCAAGCCCCCAGAGTTGGAGACGGTATGAAGCTAGTATACACAGAGCATTTTATAGACAATACAGAGCATCAAGACGATGTATTTGATTACTGCATGTCTATTCGTGGTGAAGTCTTCAAGGCGTCGCCGGGCCGTACTGTTTATCGCTTTATTCATCGTCATTATCCTTATTTCATCAAAATTCATACAGGCGTTGGCTGGGTTGAAATTCTCAAAAATTTGTCGCAAGGTAAGTTGCCTGTGCTGGGCGCCAATAACGAGTGGGCAGCAATAGCTCGCTTGAGGCAGTTGGGGCTCAATACCTTAAAGCCTGTGGGTTATGGCGTTCGAGGGAGCAATCCTGCCAAGCAAGAGTCCTTTCTTATTACGCATGAATTAGCAGACACGGTCAGCTTAGAAGAGTTAACGGCCCATTGGCACGGCGTACGTCCCAATATTGTCGTTAAACGGGCATTAATAAATGAATTAGCAAGCGTCATGAAGATTATGCATGAGGGTGGTGTCAACCATCGAGACTGTTATTTGTGTCATTTTCGTTTGGAGATGAAAGGTGGGTTCGCCGCACTACGACTCGATAAACTCAAGTTAGTGGTGATTGACTTACATCGAGCACAAATTCGCCGAAAAATACCGACGCGCTGGCAGGTGAAAGATTTAGCTGGGCTTTACTTCTCAAGTAAAAATATTGGATTGACGCGTGGAGATCTGTGGCGCTTTATGAAAGCATACACAGGTAAAAGTTGCCGAGATATCGTTGCATCACAAGCGGCATTATGGCGTAACGTTGAAAAGGTGGGGGACGCCTTGCACGAGAAACATCGGATTAAACGTGAAAAAAGTTAAACATACGACACTAACAGACAATCCCGAGGCATTTGTTTGGGAGTGCATTTTGCGAGAGCTCCCAGGTAAGCGCCTTGTTGTATTGGGTCGTTTGAATGGTTGTCAGGTTGTGGCTAAATTCTTTATTCACGCGGCTAAAGCTAAGATAGAAGTGGACGCACATCAATTGTTGTTGCAGGCAAACGTATTAACCCCCTCAATTGTTTATTCAGGAGTCGATGCCAACACACAACACAGTGTGATTATTTACGACTACATTCAACAAACAGAAGACTCTCGCGCAGTCTGGAACTCTCAAAACCAAGAGCAGCGGCATCGGTTTATGGATCAGATCGTTAGCATTCTTGCTAAAGAGCATGCGCACGATTTATCGAGACATGATTTGCACCCTAACAATTTCTTGATCTCGGGAGAGCAATGTTATGCATTAGATCCCACGAGCGTGAAGCAAGCGTCTTTATCACGGGAAGCTTGTTTAAAAAGCCTGGGCGAGCTTTGCGGGCAAATTGCTGTGCCATTGAATGATGATTATCAACATATCCTTAAAGCATATCTAGCCGTTCGAGATTGGTCTTTGGAAAGCAGAGATGAAAAAATATTAAAGCGATGGCAGACTCAATACCGAAAAAAACGCGAAAACAAATACCTGGAAAAATTATTCAGAGAATGCACGCGCGTTACTTGCGTTAAAAACTTTAAAAGACGCATTGTCTGTTGGCGAGAATCGTACACGCCTTCGATGCAAACAATGTTAGATAATATTGATCAGGCTGTGAATGAGGGTAAGATATTAAAAGCAGGTAATAGTAACACGATAGCACGCGTCGATGTGGATCAAGAAGTGTTTGTGATTAAACGTTATAACATGAAAAATTGGACGCAACGCATTAAGCGAATCGTTAAAAAGAATCGCGCAGTGAATAGCTGGGAAAATGCGGGAAGGCTCTTCTTCCATCACGTGCCTACGCCCATGCCTATCGCTTTAGTAGAACACAAATGGGGTCCGTTTAGAGGTAAAGTCTATTTTGTCTCGCGTTTCGAAAAAGGCGTATCGCTTGATAAATTCTTAAAAAGAGAAAACATTGTTGATGATGAGAAGCAATTCATTAAGCGTGAAGTAAAGTCTCTGTTATCCAGTCTTAAACAGCTGCGTTTGAGTCACGGTGATATGAAAGCCACTAATTTCTTAGTCACAGATAATGCGGTGATGATAACTGATCTCGATGGGATGCGTTATCACCAGTGCTCTCATTCTTATGAGAAAGCATTTTTAGTGGACAAGCTACGTTTTCTTGAAAACTGGCGACATGAAATAGAATACTTAGATACATTTTCTAGCATATTTGAGGAGATAAGCTTGTGAAGAAAGTTGTGCACCAACTCAATTTAGATACGGTCGGCGGAGTTGAGAATTTATTCGCTAACTATGTTGGCTTGTCTGAAGGATTATCCCATGAGTTGTTGGTAAGCAGTAAGCGTATCCATCCTCAGTTAAAGGCGGCAGTTGAGTCAAACACCGATGTCATAAAATATATAAAATACCTAGGGCCTATGAAGTTGCCGAAGTTTGTACGACGACTGTGGGCCAAAAAAATCGTGCGTGATCTAAATCCCGATGTGATGGTCTTCTGGAACACGGCAACGCACACCACTGCGATTGCCATGGAGAAAAAAATTCCTTATGTGTATTACGATCACGGTTTATCATGGCTTTCTCCTGATGCAGATCGATATCGCGCATTTCTAAAGGGCGCCACAAAAATTATTGCGTGTGGATATTCTTCTAAGCGTATGATGGAGCTTCGTTGGGGGGTGCCTGCGGAAAAAATCGTCGTTGTGCCTAACGGATTTCGTGAAGATGCGGTCCCACCAAATTTACAAGCTAAACGCCTTGAATCGGGCCGGCCATTGCGTTTAGGCCTGGCAGGGCGTTTAATTCCCATTAAAGGCGCATCCATTGCTATTCATATGTTGAAAGAGCTGATAAGCATGGGGGTTAGCGCTGAGTTGCATATTGCAGGTGAAGGTAAAGATCGCGCTCTTCTTGAAAGAACGGTAACCGACTTAAAGCTTGAAGAACATGTCACCTTGCTAGGTGTGGTTGATGATATGCATCGCTTTTATCAATCAATAGATTTTTTCGTGTCACCGACCTTGCGTGATCCGTTTCCACTAGTGGCGATTGAAGCAATCAGTCATGGTTGTGTTCCAATTTTTACAGCGGTTGATGGTTGCCCTGATATTATTGACCATGGAAAGACTGGGTTTTGCATAAATCCTACGTTGCCGTTGTCTGACTATCCCTCCCTAGGAGGGTCTTTGTCAGGTCTTCCAAAATGTATTTATAATCCATCGACTGATGCTTTGAGTGATCCGCTCTTGCCGGATCCTGTGCGCATGGCTGAAGTGATTAAGAGTCTGGTCGACGCACCGGATACTTATCATGAGGTCAGTCGACAAGGGATTGACGTTGGGAAATCACGTTTTAAATTTTCCCATTATGTGAAGGGCTTAGACCAGGCATTGAGGGAGGTATAATGAAGTTCGCATTTTGTGTTTTTAAATACTTCCCATTTGGCGGGCTTGAGCGCAACTGTTTGCGTATGGCGCAAGTTGCTGTGGAGCGTGGCCATCAGGTCGATATTTATTGCTTAGATTGGCAAGGCGATAAGCCCAGTAATATAAATGTTATTGAATTAAGAGTGAGTGCGTTGACTAACCACGGACGTGCAGCCGCCTTTTCTAAGAAAATGCAAAAAATATTTGTTGAAACGCCTTACGATATTGTCGTTGGTTTTAATCGCATGCCAGGTTTGGATGTGTTTTATGCCGCTGATGTGTGTTATGAGCATGATGTGCAGGAGAGGCATGGGGCGCTATACCGGATGTCACCGCGATATCGAGTTTATTCAGCCTTTGAACGCGCTGTATTCTCCCCCGAATCAACAACTGAAATTTTGTCAATTGTTGATGCAGAAAAAGATTTTTGTAAGCAATATTACAAAACGCCAGAACACCGTTTTCATGACGTGCCGCCAGGCATTGCGCGTGACCGCATGGCGCCTGATAATTATGCTGAAATACGTCAAGCAGTACGCGCAGAATTTTCTATTTCTGAAGATGATTTTATCGTTGTGTTTACTGGGTCCGACTTTAAACGAAAAGGGTTGTCACGTTTATTGTGTGCAGTCGCAAAATTGCCAGTAGCAGTGTTAAATAAAATGCACGTTTGGGTGTTAGGAAAGAGTGACCCGGCAGCGTATAAAGCCCAAGCAAAAAAATTAGGCATTGCTCAGCGCGTTGAGTTTTTAGGCGCACGCAGCGATATACCTCGCTTGTTTTTTTCTGCGGACTGTTTAGTGCATCCCGCGATAAAAGAAGCCACAGGCGGCGTTTTATTGGAAGCTTTGGTGTCAGGTATGCCCGTGATTGCTACGCGAGTCTGCGGATTTGCACCACACATTGAAAAAGCTAATGCGGGCATCGTGCTTTCAGAGCCGTTTAATCAAATTGAATTAAACAACGCGCTGAGAACGTTGTTAACCGGTGTAGCGTTAGCTCACTTGAAAGCAAATGCGATTGCGTATGGAAGAAAAGAAGATTTATACAGTCGCGCTGAAAGGTCGGTGGCGATATTTGAAGAGATAGGTAAGAGGAGAGAGGTTTGAACGTATTGGTAACAGGGTGCGCGGGTTTTGTTGGTGCGCATCTGACGGTGAAGCTTTTAAACAGCGGCCACACTGTCATTGGCGTTGATAATATGAATGATTATTATGATGCGTCACTTAAAGAGGCACGTTTGAAGTTGTTCAGTAAAAATGATACTTTCACATTTTATCGTGTCGACCTGTCTGACCGTGAATCCTTATCACAGGTTTTTGCTGAAAACGCGATTACGCATGTTGCAAATCTAGGTGCGCAAGCAGGTGTGCGGTATTCTTTGGAGCACCCTGATGCTTATTTGCAATCAAATATTATTGGTTTTTATAATATATTGGAATTGAGTCGGCAACATCATATTCAGCACCTTGTGTTCTCATCAAGCAGTTCAGTGTACGGTGCGAATACTAAGCAACCGTTTTGTGAAAGTGATCAAACCGACCATCAAATTTCCTTTTATGCCGCAACTAAGAAAACCAATGAAATCTTAGCACACAGTTATGCGGCATCACATAATTTGCCTTGTACAGGGTTACGTTTTTTCACAGTCTATGGCCCATGGGGTCGCCCGGATATGGCGTTGTTTAAGTTTACGCATAATATGTTGGCGGGTAAAGAGATTGATGTTTATAACAATGGTGATATGGCGCGTGACTTTACGTACATCAATGATGTTGTTGAGAGTGTGTATCGCGTATTAGATAAGCCGGCAACGGCCGATAGTGCTTGGGATTCAGATCACCCTAATTCTGCAACCAGCTTCGCGCCTTATCGTTCTTATAATGTCGGGCGCGGTCAGCCTGTTAAGTTAATGGATTTTATTGGGGCGCTTGAAAATGAACTTGATGTAGAGGCGAAAAAGAACTTTTTGCCCTTGCAGCCTGGTGACGTCGTCTCAACGTCGGCGGATATTTCGTCCTTAGTGAATGTAACGGGCTTCACGCCGGCTGTCAGTGTTGAAGAAGGCGTTTCACAATTTGTCAGCTGGTACAGATCATATTATGGAAAATGAAAGAAGCATTGATCGCCCTTGGCGATTTCTTGTTGCATTGGTGAGTTTGCATGTTTTTTTATGGACATTAATTCCGTGGTTATCACGCACAGCGTTGCCACTTGATACCTTGGAAGGGTTGACTTGGGGGCATGCGTGGCAGTGGGGTTATGATAAAAACCCTTATTTAAATGCTTGGATCTCTGAAATATTTGGCTATGCCGGTGAGTGGGCACTTTATTTTGCCAGTAGCTTGTGCGTGGCTATTTGTTTTTGGGCCATTTACCAGTTGGCTAAAAAATTCTTTACGCCAGTTCAATCGGTAGCGTGTGCTTTTTTATTAGAAGGTATTTATTACCTCACAATTTCTGTGCCTCAGTTTAATGACAATGTGTTGGAGCTGGCGCTTTGGCCGATGGCGGCCTTGTTTTTCTATAATGCGTTAGCTGAACAAAAGACGCGTGACTGGCTGTTAGTCGGATTGGTGTTAGGGTTATCGTTGATGGCAAAATATTTGGCCGTAATTCTGATGTTACCTATGCTTTTATTCTTATTAATTAACCCAGATGCGAGAGTTTCGTTTAAGCGCAAGGGTCTATATCTCTCAGTGATTCCGTTTGCATTACTCACAGTGCCGCATATTGTGTGGTTGTTTCAGAATGATTTTATCACGATGACCTATGCATTTGATCGTGCTGAGCGTGCTTGGCATTTTACAAATCATTTTAAGTTTGCCTTTAAATTTGCCGGCGAACAATTGTTGGCATTGCTACCCAGTGTGTTGTTGTCGCTTTGGTTTATCCAATCAAGAAATAAAAGTGAGCATTTAAGTTTATTCAAAAAACAATTCTTATTGTTTGTCTGCGCCGGTCCGTTCATTACCATTGTGTTGCTGTCTATGGTGAAGGGGTATGCGTTAGAGCCGATGTGGGGTGTGCCATTGCTTGCGCCACTCACGCTGATTATTATGGCAATGTGGAAGCCAGCCCTTACTCAATTTCGTTTTATGGGCTTGTTTACATCGTCTCTTGTTTTATTGTTGTTGGTGACAACAGTCTACGGAATCTCAACTGCTTACAGTCCGTTTTCATCTAATTGTAAGGCAACAGCGTATTATCCCGGCCCTCAAATAGCCGCGCGCATTACGCAGCTTTGGCGCGAGCACTCTGATGCACCGTTATCTTTTGTGGCCGGGCCGCGTTGGGAGGCGGGGAATGTTGCTTTTTACTCAGCTGATCGTCCACAAGTCTATATGGAGTTCAATCCTCGCGTAAGCACCTGGATTGATGAAGATGAATTGCGTGAAAAAGGCGCTGTCTTTGTTTGGCAGCTTAACCCTGGTTCTAGTAAGGGTAAGCCTAGTGATTTACAAAAACGGTTCCCAGCAATGCGGATTTTACCTGCAGAAGTGTTTAAACAAGGCGCATGTGATGACTATCTTGGCGTGGCGATCCTGTTACCGAGCGCTAAAAATTAACCCAAAGATGCCCGGTTAAATTATTTATGGCACCCTCCAGGTAATAAGAAAAAAAATGGAGAATCCCAATGCAATCGAGTGAAATTCAACCAGAAGAGCTTGACCGAGCTTTACGACGCGCTATTGAAGAGACTGATGCCAAGGCGGTTGAGTCAGTCTTGCAAAAAAGAGCATCGACTAACTGGGCGGCGCCTGTTGTTCCAAAAAAAGGCGCGGCATGGCTGCTTTCGCTTGTTCAGCTTAAAGAAGAGAAACCACTGAGCGTGTTGCATTTGGCCGTTAGAAAACGCAATTTGAAAATTGTGCAGCTGTTGTTGGAGTATAGGGCGAAAGTCGATGTAGTCGATGAGGATGGTTTTACACCCATCGTGGTCGCTGCAATCAACGGGTCGTGGGATATTGTGAAGGCAATGATTTATCCGGGTATTTATCACCCTGTCAGAAAACGCGATAAATTCCAATATGATGCCGCGTTGTTTTACGTAGTCCAAGCGGGGAATGTTGAGCTTGCAAGGCAGCTAATCGAGGCTGGCGCACCGACAGATTATGTGGATTTAGAGGATAGTCTTTCGGTGAGAGATTTTGTAGGCTTAGAATACTCTATGACGCAATTGATCGATGGCGGCTACGATGAAGCTATCAAGCAAAAAAAAGCACGAGAGAAGGCAGCGCTTGAAAAGGCAAGGCAGAACTCTGTCACACCTTTTACCACTGCTCTGCAAAATCACTCTCCTCAAACCGTTCTTTTAGGCTTGTTAAGTATGCCAGGAAGCTTGCGTGCCTTGACAGCGGATGAAGATGCTTTGAAGCCAGTATACGACTCTCTGATGGACGTGTTAGCCTTGCCGAAGAAAATAAATCCACTTCATTCGCTCGCTAAAAAAGTGATGCGCACGACCTCGTCAATACCAAAATCGATTAGAGTCATTTATAAAACACCTGAAGAACAGAAGCCAACGGATGCTTATGTCAGAGTGCAGGTCGCATTGAAGATGAAGGAGCACGCAAAAGCTGAATCAACGTTAGATAAGTATATTGATAGACAGCTGCCCCGCCTGGTTTATGCCCTATTGCTAGAGCATGAGGCCTATAATGAGCCTTCTAAAGCGTTAACCTTGCTCTTGAGGCATGGGGATTATATTGCGGGAGGCCTTAAAGATGAAAGAGAATTCCCACACTTTTTACAACACATAGAAACATTAATTAATATGAAGCCTTTTCCAGAAGACGTGGAGTTACAATTGGACCTTAAGTCTGTGAAGGCAACACCAGCCTCCCTAAAAGGTAAGTATGCATTGCTTGATAAATTGTGTGGATTTGCATCGAAGGAGGGCACGTTCTATGGTCGCGTACAGTCAATCGCGAAGATTTATTGGCAAGAGCTTTATATTGAAACGCTCTTAGAAATATTACAAGGTGGCGAATGTTCTTTAAATCAAATGAAAAGTTTTCTTGACTATTTTACAAGTATTGTTTCTCCTGAAAGCCCTGGTTTGCCTGAGCCGTTGAAAAAAGCCATTACTGAGACCCCGCAAGATCAAAAAGGGCTGATTGTTAATGGCAAAGATACAGTCACCTTGTGCAAGCGGTTGCAACACGTTTTACGTGATACAGAGGTGTCTGGGAAGTTTGGTTTGTTTAAGTTGGCTGTTGATGGTGTGATTAACCTATCTGAGCGTCAAGAACAGGAGCAAGCAGAGGCACAAGCAGTAGCGCCAACAGTAGCGTCGGAAGAAGAGGGTGGACTTGATTTCTCATTTCTCCCAGGTCCTAAGTAGGCGTTTTCTTAATGCACAGCCCATGGTGATTTAAGGATTCCGGTGGTAGACTGATAGAAGTACAGTCTCTAAAGGAAACAGTTGATGAGTCAATGGATCTCTATTAGTCAACCACTTAAGCGTTTGCTGCTGATCGCGCTGCTATCCACAGTGCTTGTTGCCTGTGAAAAAGCGCCTGAAAAAGAAGCGCTGATGATGCCTGAGGTTTACGCGCCGGCAATGGGCGCTGTGGCCATTAATCCTCGTGGGCATCTCATTTTAGTCAGCTTCTTTGACTACACCAGTTTAGATGCCAGAAAAATTTTTCCTGATTTATTAGCGTTAGCGCACAAAGATACTGACATTCGTTTTATTTCCCGTGTATTGCCGATGCTGGGCGAAGAATCTGCCATGGTAGCCAGCTTGGCCGTTGCTGCGCAGTTTCAAGGAATGCAATTGCCTTTAAACGATGGTTTGTTAACGTCTAAATTCCAGTTAACAAAAGAGCATGTGTTGAACATTGCGAAAGTGACTGGGCTTGATGTGGCAAAGTTAGAGGCGGATGTGAGTAAGCCGCAGGTGAGTGCGCAAATTAATGAAAATATTTCTATTGCACATAGGTTGGGTATACAACAGGTGCCGGCGTATGTTGTTGCTTACGCTGATGACTTTAACAACGTAGTGTCTGCAAGTTTGGTGCAAGGAAGCGTGAGTGTTGAGCAGTTGAAGCAATTGCTTGATGAGTTAGCGAATAACGTAAAAAAATATTGAGGGTGATCAGTGAGAAAACGACGAGTCTTTAGTCAATTAAAATGGGTGATCTGTTGCGTCTTTGCCGTTGCGTTATTGGGTTGTGACAAAGAGCAAGAAATCTTTAGTCTGAATTCACCCCAGCTTTATGTGACAGACGGCAGTGGGGTTGGTGGAAATCAGCAAGGCAGCATTACGGTTGTCGAATTTTTTGATTATCGCTGTCATGCCTGTAAGCTCAGTTTTCCTGCAGTCCACACCTTAACCTCAATCGATCCAGATGTGCGAGTGGTGTACCGTGATTTGCCTATTTTAGGTTATGTTTCTGAAATTGCGGCAAAGGCGTCGTTAGCGGCGCGTTATCAGAATAAATATATTCGATTCCACAATGCGTTGATGAGAGCGTCGTCTTTGCGTTCAGCAGACGATGTTTATGCTATTGCACAGAAGATGGGGTTAGATGTTTCTCAATTAAAAACAGATATGAATCGATCTGAAATCAGAAAGCAGCTTGACGAGAATTATGCCGTTGCTAAGAGTCTCGACATTGTGGGAACGCCAGCATTCTTGTTTGCTAAAACAACCTGGGGCAAGAAAGGCTTATCAGCCAGTGGTGCAACCTTGGTGCGTGGCGCCATGAATATGACTGATTTCAAAAAGTTAATTGTGAGTATTAGATTAAATAACTGATGAAAAAAATCTTACGTCTTCTATTTTTTTGTTTAGTGTGTAATGTGGCTTTTTCAAGCCAAGCCTTTGAGTTTGCGGCGGATTTTGATGGCGGTGATGCCTTGGTATTACGTTGGCAGGTTCAAGAAGGCGCTTACCTTTACCGTGACCACATTTCGATAGAGCCTGAGCTAGGTAGTGGTTTACGTTTAGGGCATTTCAAATTACCGCACGCTGAACTTAAAACGTTTTCAGGCAACACGGCATACCGTGTATACCAAGATGAATTTTATGTGAAGGTGCCGATCACGTATCCTAATAATGGTCCGCTTAACTTGCAGGTTTCTTATCAGGGATGTTCTGAGAGGGGATTTTGTTATCCGCCAGTGCATAAACGTTTACGGTTGAGTGTGGTGGAGCAAACCGTATTTATTGACACGGTGAAAAATGGCTTTTCAGTAGATTTAGTGAATGACCAACAGGCTGCGGCGTCGTTTTTAGCAGAGCACACCTTGTTTTGGATTGCGCTTGCGTTTGTCGGAT
>DKOI01000064.1 GCA_002469885.1 Legionellales bacterium UBA7366
TTAGTGCGTTTTATTTTTGCCTCGGTGTCTATAGGCGAGGCGTTGCATGTCTTGTACTTGGGTTCTGTGACGGGGTTGCGTGTTGTCTTTTTAATTATTTTCAGCTCTATCGTCTGGGTGCCTGTGGGTGTTTGGGTCGGGCTTCGTCCACGCGTTTCAGGTTTCGTCCAACCCATTGTTCAATTCCTTGCAGCTTTTCCAGCGAACCTTTTATTCCCTGTGATGGTAGCGTTGATTGTGCGTTATAGCTTGAACGTCAATATTTGGGTTACCCCGTTGATGATCTTGGGGGCGCAATGGTACATCTTATTCAACGTTGTTGCCGGCGCGTCTGCATTACCCAAAGACATGTTGCAAGTTGCCGATAATTTAGGATTGAAGCGTTGGTTACGTTGGCGCAGTTTTATTTTGCCCGGCATCTTTCCTTATTATGTGACGGGAGCCATCACGGCAGTGGGCGGCGCTTGGAATGCGAGTATTGTTGCAGAGGTGGTGAATTGGGGATCAACTCATTTGGTCGCAACTGGGTTGGGCGCTTACATTGCAGAGTACACAACGATAGGTGATTTCCCGCGTATCGCACTTGGCATAGGCGTCATGTGCTTATTTGTTTTAGTGTTTAACCGTGTTTTTTGGCAACCATTGTATGTGTATGCCCAAAGACGCTTTACTTTAGAGTAGGAGGGTCCTCATGCAGAGCCCAATCATTGATATTAAACATGTGTTTAAATCATTTAAAAAAGATCGTCAGCAAGAAATGTTGGTGTTGGAAGATATTAATTTTACCTTAAAAGAAGGTGAAATTGTTGCCTTGCTTGGAAAATCTGGTTCAGGAAAGTCAACGCTGTTGCGCATTATTGCAGGATTAATTTCGCCGAGTATGGGGGAGGTTTATTATAATAACGAGCGGGTTCGAGGCCCTGTTAACGGCATTTCAATGGTGTTCCAAAGCTTTGCTTTGATGCCCTGGTTGACCGTATTGCAAAATGTGGAATTGGGTTTGGAAGCGCTAGGCATTGATCGCGCCACAAGACGTACACGTGCACTGAAAGCTATTGACACTATTGGTCTAGATGGTTTTGAGTCGGCATATCCTAAAGAGCTTTCAGGGGGTATGCGTCAGCGTGTCGGTTTTGCGCGTGCGCTTGTGGTTGAGCCCGATATTTTATTGATGGATGAACCCTTTTCAGCCTTGGATGTGTTGACGGCGGATAACTTGAAAAGTGATTTGATTGACTTGTGGGTTGCGAAAAAAACGAGAACACGCGGCATTATTTTTGTCACACATAACATTGAAGAAGCCGTTGCGATGGCGGACCGTATTATTATTGTAGGGTCTAATCCAGGGCAAGTGACAGCGGAGCTTCATGTGGATTTTGCGCACCCGCGTAATGAAAATGAGGATAGTTTCAGGGCGAAAGTTGATGAGATTTACACCTTGATGACACGAAAAACCAAAACACAGGCTGCCTCTGAAGCGCAAGCAGAGGATGTCGAAAAAGAATTGGGCTTAGGTTATCGTTTGCCAGATGCCGGTATTTCTGAATTGGCCGGTTTGATGGAAGTGTTGGCTGAGCCTGACAACAAAGGCGCGATGGATCTTCCTGAGTTGGCTGAGCAGTTGCATATGCATGTGGATGACTTGTTCCCATTGACTGAAGTGTTAGAGATTCTACGTTTTGCTCGAGTGAGTGAAGGCGATATTAAATTAAGTGACGCCGGCAGTGCGTTTGTGGACGCTGACATTCAAGCGCGTAAGAAATTATTTTTAACCCACTTAGTGAAGCGCGTACCGTTGGCACGTTATATTCGTGAAACGTTAGACAGCAAGTCTAAACACAGGGTGTCTGAAGATTATTTCTTGGCTGAGCTTGAGCAATACTTAAGTGACAAAGAAGCCGATCGCGTATTGAAAGTCGCCATTGATTGGGGTCGTTATGCTGAGTTGTTTGCGTATGATTATAACTCTGGTGAATTGAGTTTAGAAGATCCTGATTGATCCGACTGCACCGTCATCCTGTAATGTTATTTGATCCCCGCAGGCTACGTTTAAGATGTAGCCTGCACAAGCAGCGCGAAAGCGTTGCGCCTGCAGGACTTGCGCTGAATCAATCCAAGGTCTGCTTATAACGCTTAACCCCAATTCCAATCATCACTAGTGCGAAAACAGCAATGCTGATAATTTCTGGCCAAATCTCAATAATACCATTCCCTTTTAACATGATGCCGCGAACAATCAGTAAGAAGTGTGTTAGGGGTAAACAGTTACCTAGGGCTTGTGCCCATTGCGGCATGCCGTAAAAAGGAAACATAAATCCTGAGAGCAAAATTGACGGTAGAAAAAAGAAAAGCGTCATTTGTACGGCTTGCAACTGGTTCTTAGCGATGGTTGAAAACATTAATCCCACGCTGAGATTGGCCAGGATGAAAGGGAATGTCACGATGAATAAAAGAATGATGCTGCCAAGGTGCGGGACGCCAAATAAAAAGATTCCTAAGATAATAATTAAAGACTGTTGTATGTAACCCACCATAACATAGGGCGCAATCTTTCCAATCATCACTTCAAGTGGTCTTACTGGTGTGGCAAGTAAGCTCTCCATGGTGTTGCGCTCGCGCTCGCGTGTGATTGCCAGTGCTGTGATCATGATCATTGTCATTGTTAACACAACACCCATCAGGCCCGGTACGATGTTGTATTGGCTAATGCCTTCTGGGTTGTATTCTAAGTGCGTCATTAAGTTAAAGGCTTGCGGTGTGGCGATGAGTTGTGGCAATCCGTGTTGTAAATCGTTATTGAAAACAGACTGACTCAAGGTGCCTAATGCAGACACCGCACCACTCGATGCTGAAGGATCGGTCGCATCTGCCGTGATTAATAGGTTGGGTTGCAAGCCTTTAATAAGATCATGAGAAAAGTTTTCTGGAATATTGACGATGAATAACAGTTCACCGCGTTTTAATTTCTCAGCAGATTCCGCTTCTGTGCTGTTGGAGTTGGTCACTTTAAAATAGTCAGTGTTTTGCAAGGCAGCAACAAAGGTGCGGGTGAGTGGGCTGTGATCAGCGCTGACAATGGCGGTCGGTAAATGTTTTGGGTTGGTGTTGATGGCATAGCCGAATAAAATAAGTTGCATCAGCGGGATAAAGACGATCATTGCAAACGTGAGTCGGTCACGTCGCATTTGAATGAATTCTTTGCGAACCACCGCGAGCAATCGTTGTAGTGAAAATTCAGTCTTCATTGTTATGCAAAGTTGTCCTTTGTTTCGCGCATTAAATTAATAAATACATCTTCTAGCGTGGGCGGAATTTCAGTCCACTGGTGTTGTTGGCTTTTCACTTTGTTAATAGCGTTCATAAACGCATCTCTGTCAGAACCGCTAATATGCAAGGTTTGACCGAAGGAGGCAACAGAGGTGATAGCGGGTATTTCGCGTAGCGTGTTTGCCAAGGTATTTAAATCGTCACCGGTAATCTCGAACGTCACAAGGTTCGCATGATTGATCACTTCAGAAATGCTGCCTTGCGTTAACAATTTGCCATAAGCTAAATAAGCGAGTTGATGGCAGCGTTCAGCTTCATCCATGTAGTGTGTTGAGACTAAGGTGGTAACGCCAAGGGAGGAGAGTCGGTGAATTTCATCCCAGAATTCACGTCTGGCTTTTGGGTCAACACCGGCTGTCGGTTCGTCAAGCAAGAGCACTTTAGGTTCATGAATAGTCGCGGCTGCTAATGCGAGCCGTTGTTTCCAGCCACCTGAGAGTTGGCCGGCAAGTTGGTTGGCGCGCGCTTTACCAATGCCGAGTTGATCAATCGCATTTTCAACACGCTGTTTGCGATTGTCCAACCCGAACATGCGCGCGGTAAAGCTTAAGTTTTCACGGATAGATAAATCGCCGTATAAACTGAAGGCTTGTGTCATGTAGCCAACATGGGATTTTATTTTTAACGTGTCCTGTAAGATGTCGTAGCCTAGGCAAGTGCCGCTTCCGCCATCAGGGGTTAATAAGCCACAAATCATTCGAATGGTTGTTGTTTTCCCGCTGCCGTTAGGTCCTAGGAATCCGTAGATTTTCCCTTTCTCAACTTGCAGCGTCACTTTATCAACAGCCTTTTTTTCGGCATAAACCTTAACGAGGTCTTTGACATCAATGATGTAGTTAGAGTGTGACATCAATAGGTTGTCCTGGGTGAAGTGAGCTTTCAAGTTGTTCGCCAACTGAGATTTCGACACGGTAAACTAATTTAGAACGATTCTCACGGCTATAGATAACAGGTGGCGTGTATTCTGCAGTAGGGGAGATAAAGGTTATTTCTCCCGTCATGCCTTGGTCGCAGTTGTCACATGACATCGTCACGGTGTTGCCTAATGCTAATTGTGAAAGATAGGTTTCAGGCACAAAAGTGATGGCAGTCGTGTTGCTCGGAATGAGAAGGGAGACGACAGGAGTGTTTGCAGGGACTTCTTCACCTAAGTTGTAATAAGTATCAAACACAATGCCAGATTGAGGCGCGCTAATGCTTTTTTGTGCGAGCGTCCAAACGGCTTTGTTGAGGCTGGCTTTTGCTGCTTGCAGCGCCGCTTTTTGTGCGTTGATTTGATCAATTCTTGCAGGGAGTTTTGATTCTTTGAGGCTGGCCTCATATTGTGCGATGAGCGCTTCACTGGTTTCAACGTCACGCGTTGCTTGGTCAAACATATCAACTTGAATATTTTCCGTTGCAAGCAATTCTTTTCTGCGTAAATATTCTTTTTGATTGTAATTGAGGCTGGCTTTGGCTTGTTGGATTTGTGCTTTGATTTGATCAAGCGTTTCAGGGCGAGCCCCTTTTTCCAGATCCATTACGTTTGAAAACGCAGCCTCCATGTTCGCTTGGGCATTGAGGACGTCATCAGACTGTGGTTCAGCTTCTAACGCAAAAAGCAGTTTGCCTTTTTCGATTTTGTCACCACGATCAACAGGGAGGGAGTCTAATCGACCAGACACGGTGCTCGAAATATAGGTTAGATCATTTTCAATATAACCTTGAAAGGTTTCTGAAGAGTCGTCATAGCATCCCGTGAGGGTGAATAACGCGCAGAGAGTGATAAGCCATAGTTTCATTTTGAGTTACCGCCTTTTGACCATTTATGTTTATTATAAATCTATTTTCTGGGCGAGTATATACCCAGGTGGCCCTTATTAAACCAGCGCCTCAATCGGATGCATTAACCTCACCCCTGCGAAGCGTTCCACTTGTCGCCTGCATGAAAAGCCGGTTGCTAAAAGTTTATCGTGGGGCAGTGTTTCAATGTGGGTCTTCCAGCTTAACTCGTATATTTTTTCAGAGGTGCCCCGATGTTTTTTCTGTAAGCCGTAGGCGCCGGCCATGCCGCAACAACCCGTGGGTAAAATCTCTAGGGTTAAATTGAATGCGTTGAAGACGGCTTGCCAATCAGTGAGGTAATCAAGGGAGGCAGTTTTTTCTGTGCAGTGCGCCAAGAGATAGTAGGTTTCATTTTTAACAAATCGAGATTTGTGATCGAGATTCTTCAGCCATTCTTGCACTAACAAAACAGGGGGGATATCACCTAGGCTCTTGTATTCATCACGGTAGGTGAGTGTGATGCTTGGGTCAATGCCGATGATAGGGATGTTAAGTTTGGCTATTTTTTTCAGGTAAGCGAGGTTATCTTTAGCTGTCTGGGTGAATTGGTCACGGTATCCTAATACATGCTTTGGTTTTCCGTTTTCTTTAAAAGGCGGAATGTAAAGCGTGTGTCCTAATTTTTGAATAAGCTTTTCAAGCGCGATGATAGTTTGGGGTTCGTAAAAACTCGTTAAGGCATCTTGGTAAAGAATGACTGATCTCTCTGAGTTCGAAGAAGCAATGTTCTTTAAGCTAACATGTGATTTTGGGAGCTGTGTTGCCAAAGATTTCGTTGGCAATTTAGGTGTATCGCACATGCCGATGATGGGGGAGGTTATGCCCGTTAATGCGTTAGAGAGCCGAGGTATTTTCGAAGAACGTTCTACAAGTAATTCCGAGCGACTAATGAAGAAATCTTTAACAGGGCGTGAATAACGTTGGTAATAATGGTGTAGGAAATGTGATTTCATTTCAGGAATGACAACGTTAATTGGGCAGCTTGTTTTACAGGCTTTGCAGCCTAGGCATCCCTCTAGTGCTTCAAACACATCCGTTGAGAAATCGTTCTTCGATGTGGAGTTGAGCAGTCTTCGAAAAAAATTGGCTTTAGGAATTTCCTTGTTGAAATCATAGTGCTTGAGTTTTGTTATCCAAGCACGCAATAATGCTGCGCGTCCTTTAGGCGAATGTTTTCTATCCCCGGTGGCTTTGTATGATGGGCACATAACGTCATTCGGCTTATAGCTAAAGCATAAACCATTTCCATTACAGTGCGCGCTTTTGTCGAAGGCGCCGGCTTTTTCGAAATCAATTTCTTTATCGGTGTGTGCTCGCAGTGGACCGTCAACGTCATAGAGGGCTTGGCTTGATCCTTGTGGACTGGCAACTTTTCCGGGGTTGAGTTGATTTGTTGGATCAAACAGGGTTTTAATTCTTTGGAATGCTTTGTAGAGCGTGTCGCCAAAGTAATCAGGATTATAAGCGCTTCTAAACCCTAAGCCGTGCTCTCCCCATAATATACCGTTGTATTGATTCGTTAATGCATAGATTTTTTGTGAGATTTCTTTAATAAGTTTTTCATCGTGCTCTTGTGTTAAATCAAGTGCGGGCCTTACGTGTATGCACCCAGAATCTGCATGTCCGAACATGCCGTATTCAAGTGTGTATTCATCAAGGATTTTTCGAAAATCACGAATGTAAGGAGCTAAGTCGCTGGGATGGACGGTGGCATCTTCGACAAATGGAATAGGGCGCTTATACGTATCGCTTTTGCCTAAGAGCCCCACAGATTTTTTTCGGCATTGCCATAACGCATCTGCAACATCAGGCTCTTCGATCAGTGTGTTAGGTATGCTTAGGGTGTTTTGTATGCGATCAATTTTGTTGCTTAAATCATCTGCGTTGTCTTCGTGAAATTCAACCAAGGTGATTGTTTTGGTTGTTTCGTCAATTAAATGTTTCACTTTGGGGTATAAGGTGTCTGACTTGATTAAAGAGGCTAACATTTCATCCATGACTTCAATAGCCGCGGGTTTAAATTCACGTAACGCTTCAGCATCAACTAACGCATCGTTGAAGCTTGGGTAACAAAGGAGTAAGCATTTTTTATGTTTGATGATTGGGGAGAGTGAAAGTTTAACTTCACTCAATACCCCGAGTGTTCCCTCTGACCCGGCAATGAGATAATTGAGGTTTAGATCGTCTCCCTCTTTTATATTAGCGAGATTGTATCCTGTGGCGTGCCGTGGAATTTTAGGGTATTGTTCTTGTATCAGCGCGTCGTGCTCGGTGAGGATGGCGTCAATGTGTGTTCGCATGTCTCGAGCATGCCTTTTTCGGGTGCTAAAGAGTGTTCCGTCATTTAAGACTAATTTGCATTCCAGTAAGTGCCGGCTCATGCGGCCAAATCGAAATGAACCTTGCCCGCACGCATCGGTGTTTACCATGCCGCCGATCGTTGCGCGGTTACTTGTTGAAATGTTTACGGGTAAATATAAGCCATGTTCTTTTAGCGTGTCATTAAGCTGATCGAGTATGACGCCGGGTTGGACCCGCGCCCAGTTTTCTGACAAATTAATCTCAAGGATTTTTGTTAAGTATTTTGAACAATCAATCACGATGCCGTCTGTTAACGATTGGCCGTCAGTGCCTGTACCGCCACCGCGTGGTGCAAAATGTACGTCTGGGTGTTTAGGTGCAAGGGAGAGGATGGTCAAAAGGTCATCTGTCGTTTTTGGGTAAAGCACAATTTCGGGAGTGAGTTGGTAAATGCTGTTGTCCGTGGACATAATAATTCGATCAGATAAGCTATCCATAATCTCGCCGGCATAGCGGCTCGTTCTTAACGCGCCCAGAAACTGATGATAGGCAGGTTTTAGCGCAGCCGTGTTGTCCAGTGATGGGATCATTGCATATCCTTATACATTACTTTTTATAGGGTGACAAATTCTGCTCATAACGTCAAGCTGCATACGCTTTTAAAGTATATACGCCCATTGAGTTTTAGAAGGACTTGAGAATACTGGCGGGCACATGTGCATAGCATAATTAACAAAAAAGAGGACATATGTTTCAAACGCCAAAATCGAGTACCGAACTTACTACTGCAGAGTTAAAGCTTGCAAGCTTGAGCTTGTGACAGTGAAAAAAATCAATAATGAGCGCGCTGACTCTGAGGGCCTAACGGAGCTTGTTAAGAGCCGTGTGGCTATTCACAGAGGTGTGCGCAGTGAGAAATTTTGCAGCTTGCTCGAAGAGGCGTTATTGGCGTTATGCAGGGAGAAGCTTGCAAGCGCTTCGCCTAAGCAGCCGAGTGTGAGCGTGCAAATGCGTATGCAACCTTTATTTGCGGTAAAACATTTTGAGGAAGTCATCCAGCTTGTCGACGCCCGACAATTGCCTGTGTTTTTTGGGCAATATTTAGCAGAACTTGATAAAGCCTCTGAAGGCCATTCAATGCATGTGCCTAGTGAATTGCTATCTCAAGCAAAAACGCATATTGATATGCGCGCTAGAAAAATATTTGTAGAGCGCAGTGATGAAAAATCATCTGAAGAAGAGTGCTTGCAAGCTAAAGCTTTGGGTGTTTCCCAAGAAGAATATCAGGCGCAACGAGCCTTATTGGCAGAAGTGGAGAGCCGAAAAAAAGCAAACGCGCTATTAAGTGCGCATTCGTTAAGTATTAAGGCTGTGCTGAAGTCGTCGTTGTTTAATGAGTTTGCTTGTCTCAATATAGAGTTAGGAGTATGGCAAAAGCGTATCGCAAGAAACATTGAAAGTTCATCTGTGAAAAAACCCACTGATGCAATTCTGAAGTTGATGCTCAAAGAGTTAGGTGAAAAGTCACCTTTGAAGTTAGTGGTTAAGTTTATTTTACGCTCGATAGGTATGAAAAATACGCCACATTTACCCGTCAGTGCAGTATCGGTGAGTAAATTAATGTGGGTGCTTTTGCTGTCAAAAGATTTAGAAAGGCAGCTCAAGCAGGCTGCCGATATATTGACAGAGCATGCGACTCATGGCGCTGACTTGATGGGCGGAAAACTTACGGAGTTGGTCGAGTATTATTTCTTTAAGCGAATTAAAACACCGCCTGGGATTTCTTCAAGAGAGGAGAAGAAATCTAAAGAAAGTCCAGGCCCAGAATCTAGTTTTCAAGTAAATGAAGGGGAAGATGAGACCGAGCAGGTAGAGCAGGAGGCCGGGACAGTGCTTGTGCCTGGAGAGGCTAAAAGAAAGGAGAAAGAGTTACAGGATGAAGCCGTGGCGTTTGGATTTTCATCCGTTGAAGAATTCATGAGAGCCAAGGAAGAGGATGAGATCCTGAGTCAGTTGGTGTCGGTATTTCATCCCGAGAAAAAAATCGCTGCTCCCACGTCCGCTGTACAGCAAGACGATCTGTTATCTCAGCTTGAAAGACTGTCGTTACCAGAAAATGGAAAAACGCCTGTTCAGGCGTCAACGTCTTTAGGCTCTCTGAGTGCGTCATACAGTGGTCCATCTTCGATTGGCCATTTAATGCAAAGGCCTAGTACGCCGACGGGTGAGCACCCTAACAATCAAACAGCTGCGCGAGTTCCTCTTGCGCCTTTGAATCTTTCTCATTTGTCTGCTCGAGGTCAGCCTAGTTTTGTGGGTGTTTTTGCACCAACAGCACGCAATGGTTATCGTTCGCCTGGGACTGCGTTACGTGTAATTCAAGAAGGTTCAGAGTCTGAGGGAATGATGGAGTTGACTGCGGCTGCGCAGACACCAAGGCAGGCTGCGACAGCGTCTCCAGAAGCGGGGCCTGTGGGTGATCAAGGTGATCTGTTCCCTTCGCGTCGTCTGGGTTGATATTGAATGATAAAAATAGGATTGAAATTCCCTCTCCACTTCTAGGGGAGGGTTAGAGTGAGGGTAAAAATGTCAAAAAAACTCAGACCCTATGAAGCCAAAGCGGACTGCAAAAACAACAAATCCTCAAACGCTTTTCGTTTATCTTTTGGTGTTCGCAAAAGATAAGCGGTGTCATAGGTCACGATGAAGGGTATTTTTTTTTCGCCGTAGTGGTGTATCTTGCCGCGAAGGTTCTCAAGTGTCTCTTTAGCGTTTAACAAGTGTTGTGCGGCAACTTGTCCAACTACCATGATGATGCTAGGCTGGGTTAGGTTAATTTGTTTTTGTAGATGTTGTGTAAATTGATTGGCGTCATCAATTTTGGGCGGATTGAATGTCGAAAAATTAATGAGGTGAATGTCATGTTGCTGTACGCCAATCGCAGCTAGCATATTATTCAATAAAAGCCCGGGTTCACCTTGTTCATCTAGCGCTTCGCCAATAATCATAATTTTGGCGTTAGCATTCTCCGTCACAACCAGTGTTTGCTTTTTCGGTGTTTCTATCGCGGCTGTTTCCTCGGTGTGCTTGGGAGCTTGGACGGCGTCGCGCAGCTGCCAAACCGGGATGTCCATAGCGTTTAAGTAATGCAGTTGTTCATTATTCATGTGTTATTTTGTCTACCTTTTTATAAGGAAAATATTTCGGTTCCCAAGTGTGCGATTCAATTTCAGTTTCAAGGTTAAGAGCGGGATCTAAGTCTGACACGCCATCTACCCTGGCTTGCTGTGCAACAGCGAGTGCGATCTTTCGGCTGACAGATTTGATGTTGCTGATCTCAGGCAATAGCGGCGCTGTTTTGTCGTCTTGAGCCGGCGACACAGAGACTAACACTTCGCAGGAGGCTTGAATCATTGCGTTGGTGAGCCGAGTGGCTTTTGCTGCCATGATGCCCAGCCCTAAGCCTGGAAAAATAAACGCATTGTTGCATTGTGATATGCGAATTTTGTTCCCGTTAAAATCGGCCGGTGGGAACGGGCTCCCGGTTGCAATGAGTGCGCGGCCGTCTGTCCATTTTAAAAGATCTTCAGGCGTGGCTTCAGCTTTTCGTGTGGGATTTGATAGTGGGAAAATTAAAGGATGTTCAACATCGTTTGCGATTTGTTTCACAATGGTTTCAGTGAAAGCGCCTGTCACGGTTGAGCAGCCAATTAATACCGTGGGTTTAACATGCTTTGACACTTCTTCTAGTGTGTTGATACCCGTATTTTTTTTGCTGTCGCGTAAATAAGGTTTGTGAAAGCTCATGATGTTATTTGAGGCATCCGTCAGTAAACCATCCCGGTCGATGAGGTGAAATGCGTCGTGAGCGGCTTGTTCGTCAATGCCTTTTGCTATCATATATTGACAGACTTGATCGGCTATCCCCACGCCTGCGGTGCCTGCGCCGAAGATGACAAATCGGTGTTGATCAAGCGGTATTTCGCTTGCGCTAATCCCTGCAAGAATTGCGGCGAGTGCAACAGCGCCTGTGCCTTGTATGTCGTCGTTAAACGTACACATGGAATCTTTGTAGCGATTTAGATTGCGTCGTGCGTTGTCGCGACCAAAGTCTTCCCAGTGTAAAAAGATATGGGGGAATCGTTCTTTGACGGCGCTAACAAATTTATCGATAAACGCATCATACTCATCACCTTCAATACGTTTGTGTCGCCAGCCTAAATACATAGGGTCATTTAATAACGCTTCGTTATTTGTGCCGAGGTCTAATTGGATAGGCAAAACGCGGTTAGGATTGACGCCGGCGCATAAAGTGTAGAGGTTGAGTTTTCCAATACAGATGTGGATGCCGCCTACGCCTTGGTCACCGATGCCTAATACCCCTTCACCGTCGGTAACGACAATAAGATCAACTTCTTGATTGTTTCGGTTATCCAATATGTTGCCAATGTTTTCCATTTCAGAGTAAGGAATAAAAAAGCCGCGCGGCTTTCTATTTTCATGACTGTATTGTTCTACTGCTTGCCCTATGGTTGGGGTGTAAATGATAGGCATCATTTCTTCCAGGTGGTCGCCGACAAGTTTATAAAATAATGTTTCGTTTTGATCGTGTAGGTTGTTGAGATAAATGTTTCCAGCCAGATCAGTATTTTTCTTTTGAAATTGTCTGTAAGCGCGCTCAGTTTGTTCTTCGAGTGTTTCAACACAGTTAGGCAATGTGCCCAATAATCCGAGTGAGACGCGTTCTGCATAGGTGAAGGCGCAGCCTTTATTTAGCTTGGGAATGTTTAATAGCATTTTGCCGCTAAGCGTTGTTTCAACTTCAATAATCTTGCCGTCGTCATCGCGAATGATACTGTAAGGGAGCATGGGTTACCTCATTAATATGTGCAAATCATTTGCAAATGTAGTGTGCTTATGGCTTAATACGCGTATGGAAACCATAGCACTTTATCCCGGTACATTCGACCCCATCACGCGTGGTCACGCAGACATTATTCAGCGTGCTGCACGAATATTTACCAAGATTATCGTCAGTGTTGCCGATAGCCCTAAAAAATCCCCCACCTTCACTCTAGATGAGCGCGTAGCGTTGGCGAAAACGGTGTTGGCTGATCAGCCCAATGTGAGTGTGTTAGGCTTTGATTCATTGTTAACGCATTTTGCCAAAGAGCAAGGTGCGGGTATCATTTTGCGTGGTTTGCGTGCCGCCTCTGATTTCGAATATGAGTTTCAGCTGGCCGGCATGAACAGACAGTTAGATAGCGAGATTGAAACGCTGTTTTTAACCCCGTCAGAAAACTTCACTTACATCTCATCCACTTTGGTGCGAGAAATTTCTGCCCTAGGTGGGGATGTTTCTGCTTTTGTTCATCCTGAGGTGGACAGCGCTTTAAAGGCGAAGTTAGCGTAGCCCATGGCACTATTAATCACTGACGAATGTATTAATTGTGACGTTTGCGAGCCGGAGTGCCCGAATGAGGCAATCTTCCAAGGCGAAGACATTTTCGAAATTGACCCAAACCGGTGCACCGAATGTGTGGGGCATTTTGATGAGCCTCAGTGTCGCATCGTGTGCCCGGTTGACTGTATTCCGCTCAATCCTGATCACGAAGAAACGAAAGATCAGTTGCTTACGAAGTACTACCACTTGGTCAGTGAAAAGAAAAAAAACGACTAATAGTGCTTTTATTCAACACCTTAGCTTGATTTAGTGCGCTAGAGCCCCCATATTGTGAGATATAGTAATATATAGTATATTTCTACCCTGCATTGCAGTATAATACATGATCAATTTAATAGAGGGTTACACCTGATGGAATATTTAATCGCTTTTCTAAAAGCCGGAATCTTACAATTTTCTGGGGTCGGAATGGTTATTGCGACACTCGTGATGACACATGTCACGATCGCTGCCGTGACAATTTATCTTCACCGATCGCAAGCGCATAAAGCGTTGGAATTGCATCCAGCAATCAGTCATTTTTTCCGCTTTTGGTTGTGGTTAAGTACAGGTATGAAAACCAAAGCCTGGGTGGCAGTTCACCGTAAGCATCATGCAAAGTGTGAAACAGAACAAGACCCTCATAGTCCGATGATTGAAGGTATTTGGCGAGTTCTTTTTAGAGGCGCAGAGCTTTATAAAGTAGGCGCAAAGGATCAAGAGCTTTTAGATCGTTTTGGTCATGGCACACCAGATGACTGGGCAGAAAAAAATATTTACACACGCCTGCATTCGCAAGGCATCTTATTTATGTTAGCGGCAGACATTATATTGTTTGGTTTGCCAGGCCTCATCATTTGGCCAATCCAAATGATGTGGATTCCATTTTTTGCGGCGGGCGTGATAAATGGCATAGGACATTATATCGGTTACCGTAACTTCGAATGTCACGATGCTGCAACAAACTTGCTTCCGTGGGGCATTTTAATCGGCGGCGAAGAGTTGCATAATAATCACCACACTTACGGTTCATCTGCGAAGTTGTCTGTTAAGTGGTGGGAGTTTGATATTGGCTGGTTATACATCCGTACGTTTGAATTGTTAGGCTTGGCGAAAGTACGCAAAGCGATTACAAAAACAGGCGAAGTTGCGGGTAAGTCCACAATTGATGACAGTACCTTGAAAGCTATTTTAAGCAATCGTTTCCAAGTGTTAGCGTATTATACACGTGACGTGATTGCGCCAGTGTGTGATGCAGAGCATGCCAGGGGGGCGATTGGTAGCAAGACACAATATTTGTTGTCCCGTGAAAAATCCTTAGTGACGCCTGAAGAAGAAGCGCGTTTGGCAGAAGCGATAGAAGGGCGTGCATCACTCAAAACGATTCATGATTTTCGTGCGAAATTATTAATGCTGTGGGCGAGCAGCACGAAGACGCAGGCTGAATTAGTCGAGTCTGTTGCTAAGTGGTGTGCAGATGCTGAGAATACCGGCATTGAAGCGCTTTATCATTTCTCACAACGGTTAAAAACCTTAGTTCCAACAAGCTAACGTTTTACACCTTCCTTGCAAGGGCAGTGTTGTTATCAAGCCCGATAATAACACTGCCCTTGTTTGATTTTGCCCCCTTTATTTCTTATACTGACCATTACTTGTTTTGTAGAGTGACAAAAGGATATGTCAATGAAGCAGTGCTTGTGTGCGTGTGCGCTACTCCTTTTCTCTATAAAAATAAGTGTTGCAAACAGCGTGACGGATTTCATGCGTGCTCTCACCACTGACGAACCTTCTGTTTTGCAGAAAAAAATTGACGAAGAAAAGAAAGCCTCAGAAGATCTTTACGGCATCACCCTCTATGAACCAACCTATGTGTTACCGTTGTATTACACGGCACGGCCTTATTACAGCGTGTATGGCGGGTCTTCTCCAGAGGATCAGCAGGTAACGCACACCAAGTTAAAAGCGCAGCTTAGCCTCGCAGTGCCTGTGTTTAACTTTTCTAAGAATACAGCGCTTAAACTGTCTTATACGCAAATGTTTTATTGGCAATTTTACGCACGCTCTCGCTATTTTCGTGAATCAAGTTATAAGCCACAGTTGTTCATCTCAAGCAATCCTATCAAAAATTGGTTGATTGAAGCGGGTGTTGCTCATGAGTCTAATGGACGAGGCGGTGACTTGGAGCGTAGTTGGAACCGAGCATTTGTTGATGTCAGTTTGTCAGGGGAGCATTGGATGCTGAGCGTGAAGCCATGGATATTAATTTTAAAAGCGGCATCGAGTGATTTGCGTAATAAAGACATCGATAAGTTTTTAGGATACGGCCGTATATTGGCGGCGTACAAAACACATGACAATACGTTCAGTTTAATGTTGCGTAACAATGTCACCAGTGGGTTTCGTTTTGGAACTGTTGAGGCAACCTGGAGTTTTCCCTTAAAAAAATATGTGAAGGGATATATCCAAGCCTTTAGTGGTTACGGGCAAAGTCTGATCGAGTACGATCATTATACAAACAGCATCGGCATTGGCGTTATCTTAAATGATGTCATTTAGCCTCAATTGAATTCCCAGGCCATATTTCATATACTGCACGCCTAAATAGCGATTAATAATAAGGGATGTGGTTATGTGGTCTATTTTCAAGAAGCTGCTCATTGGTGGCGTTTTATTAGGTTGTTTGTTTCAAGTGGTTTGGGCTGAAGAAGAAAGTTCTTATCGATTGCTTTCGCAAGATCAACGCGACGAGATGAAAACAAACGTCAAAGATTTTATGGAATCTTTAACCCCGGATCAAAAGTCTGCATTACAAGACAAGTTAAATGAAGAGAAGGTCGCAGCGCAGAATCCGTATGGATTGATGATGTATGACCGAAATTATATTCTCCCTTATTACTACACAGGCCGCCCTTATTATTCAATCTACAATGGCACCACGCCTGATGATCAAACCGTGATGCACAGTGAATTCAAAGCGCAATTTAGTATTGCAGTGCCGGTGTATCATTTTAATGATCATACGTCTTTTAAGTTATCTTATACGCAATTATCATACTGGCAATTCTACGCGCATTCGCAATATTTTCGAGAAACTAACTATGAGCCTCAAATGTTTTTTGCGTTTAACTTTTTAAAAAATTGGCTGTTAGAGGTGGGTATTAACCATGAGTCAAATGGACGTGGCGGTGAGCTTGAGCGCAGTTGGAATCGTGCGTTCACCAATTTAAGTTTTTCAGGTGAGAATTGGTTAGTCAGTATTAAACCGTGGGTGTTAATTTACAAAGCTGGTTCGAGTGATTTGCATAATGAAAATATTGAGCGTTATTTAGGGCATGGCCGAATTTTAGCGGCGTATAAATATCATGACAATACCTTTTCCATTATGTCCCGTAATAACATCACCAGTTTGTTTCGCCGGGGTGCGGTTGAGTTAACCTGGAGTTTCCCTATTCAAAAATATGTTAAGGGTTATGTGCAAGCGTTTAGTGGGTATGGTCAGAGCTTGATTGAGTATGATCACTATACCGATAGCATCGGAATCGGTATTGCGTTGAGTGATGTGATTTAGACATGATTGTGGGAGAGCCGCTTAACTTGTGTTGTCTTCTTAAGGCTCCCTTAAGGTCCTTGATGTAGACTGAAGTCTAATGAGAAAAATTAGGAGGTTTGTCTTATGCATAATGGTCTATCAGTTGAGCGTGAGTCTCGTGCAACCAGTGTTAAGTTGTCACTTTCGTTGTTTGTGTTGGGTGCCTGGTTAAATCAAGTGACCGCTTATTTTGTCGGTAAGAATGCAATTGATCCTGATGTGGATTCGCCAGCAACACAGTTTTACGGTAACGGTCTTTTTAATATGCCTTCGCTGGTGCTGCACGGGAGTGTCTTGACCTATATTTTAATTTTGGCCTTGTTTGAAAAATATTGTTTTGCCCAAAAGCTGGGCATGCAACATTCCAACCCAGTATATTTCGATCCGAGTAGGCAGATGATTCGTATGTTGACGGTGGAGATCGCGGCTGTTTGGGGCGCTTATATTGCGTGTGTTGAGCTTGAGGTTTCTTCGATGGTCTCTGTTGTCCCTACAACGTTAGCGCTCGTTTCTGTCGGATATCTTTTTGCCGCCATGCTAACGGGAATAAATCGCTCACCGGCTGAAGAAACGTTACTAGGTGATGGCGTGGGTTTGAGTGATTTAGCCGAGGGTGCGCAAGTGGAGGAGGATCCTCAGCAAAGAACACAGCGGTACAAAGCACCTGATGCGCGTTTATTCCCTGCAGCGCCTGTAAAGCCCGTTGTTGATGAAGCAAAACTTGCAGAAGAAAAAAGAAAGAAGGCGTATATGTCAGCCTCAAAACAACTGGCCGATGCTTCCGATGCTGTTTCCTTGGTGGGGATAGAGTGTTTGAAAAATCAATCAACAGATAAGATGTATGGCAGACTACAGCATCGTCCGCAAGCCCCGGATTTTGCTTATGAGAGTTCAGAGGGGGGTTGGCAGCGCTTGAGAACAGGCAATTTAGATAGGCGAATTGCTACTGAAAGTGGGCACAAGAAGAATCCTGCTTTGCTCGAAAACCTCATTGCGATTAAGGAAAAAACTGAGGCCTACAATGCCGTTTTCGATAAATTCAAATCGACAGTATTAGGCGTCAATCGTGAAAGAGACATTGAAAATTACGTCAAAGAACGCAGGAAAAGTCGTGCGGAAGAAGATGCTCAAGAAAAGTTGAATCGTGAGCGTGGCGTTGATGGTGCTATTTTAAATGCAGCCTCTTTTGTCGTGAACGGATATTCAGCCGGCACATACAGTAATCGAAAGAGTTTTTAGTGTGGTGTCTGTCGTCATCCCGGCCTCTGAGCCGGGATCCATAAATCCACCCATAAAAAAACCCGCCAAAAAGCGGGTTTTTTAACAATCTCAAAAAGGCTACTTGATTTTGCCTTCTACGAAATCGACATGCATACCAAAGTTGCCTGTTTTTTCATTCCAAGCACGTGGATCAAAGCACTTCTTGGTGAATTTCTTTCCAGCCATCTTCTTTTTATCGATTTTGGTGGTTTTGAAATAACCGGTCTTTTTACCATCTTTCTTGGTGCCGGTAGAGTTGAGTCGAACGAGTTCTGCTGCCATGGTGTTTAGTGCTCCGGGTTACTTGTTAGCTTCTTTTATTTTACGCGCTTTGATGTCAGCTAAGACGTTTTCGATACCACGCTTGTCGATGGTACGGATGCCGTTAGCGCTAACGCGCATTGTGACATAACGGTCTTCGCTTGGGATATAAAAGCGTTTTTTGTGCAGATTCGGCACAAAGCGACGTTTAGTGCGGTTTTTCGCATGTGATACATTGTTTCCGGCCATAGGTGACTTACCGGTAACCTCGCAAACTCTAGACATTATTCTCTCCAAGGTATTCGACTAATTAGCCGCTCTTTATACCAAAGTTTAATAACCTACGCAACACATGTTGTTTAACAAAGTTGTAAGCGGTTGATTTTGTAATGTTTTGTCTTTCTGGAAATGAATGTTGTTACTATTTTGCTCTATATATAGTGCCGAGTTTAAGGTATGATGTTCTTCGTTTTAGGTCTCTAGGTTTTAGAAAGAATGAGCCAGCTTGCAAACAAACGTATCATATTAGGCATCACAGGGGGGATAGCGGCCTATAAGAGTGCCGATCTAGTCCGTCGTCTAAAAGAGCGCGGAGCGGATGTGCGTGTTGTGATGACTCAGGGCGCAAAAGCTTTCATTACCCCACTGACTCTGCAAGCGTTATCAGGCTACCCTGTGCATGATGAATTGCTCGATCCAAGCGCCGAAGCCGGCATGGGGCACATTGAGCTCGCTCGCTGGGCTGACCATATTATTATAGCGCCGGCCTCTGCCAACACCTTGGCGCGACTCTCACAAGGCGCGGCGGATGATTTGCTCTCCACGGTGTGTCTTGCCAGCACTGCGCCTGTGCTGTTAGCCCCTGCAATGAATCAAGCAATGTGGAGCCACGCGGCGACACAAAAGAACGTTCGAGTCTTAACAGGTCTGGGTTATCATTTTGTGGGTCCTGCCGAAGGGTCTCAAGCCTGTGGCGATGTGGGTTACGGGCGAATGGTTGAGCCTAATGACATCGTTGCACATCTACTCGAATCATCGACGACCCATTCGCTTTCAGGTCAGCACGTATTGATTACCGCCGGTCCTACGCAAGAACCGATAGATCCTGTGCGTTATTTAACAAATCGCAGTTCAGGCAAAATGGGATATGCCTTAGCGCAGAGTGCGATTGCGGCAGGCGCCCGTGTTACCTTGATCAGTGGTCCTGTACATTTGGACGTGCCCGATCGCGTGACCTGTCACGGTGTGCGTACAGCTGATGAGATGTATGAAGCTGTCATGTCACACGTTGGCACTTGCGACATCATGATTGCGTGTGCGGCAGTGAGTGATATGAAGCCGGCATCAAGGCAGCACGCCAAAGTGAAGAAGAATGAATTTACAGGCGACATCAAAGTCACCGAAAACCGAGACATCGTGAAAGCCGTTGCGGCTCATCAAGACAAACCCTACACTGTCGGCTTTGCGGCTGAAACCAATGACGTTATGACGCATGCGAAGTCTAAGTTGAGCGATAAAGCATTGGATATGATTTTTGTGAATGAAGTTGGCGAAAACAAGGGTTTTGAATCAGACAATAATGCAGGCGTTGCCATTTGGAATCAGGGTGAGCGAGAGTTTACGTCGATGCCAAAAACACGGCTTGCGGATGAAATTATTAAATTAATAGGAGAGAATGTATGACGGCTGTCATGGATGCAGTAAGACCTGCAACAGTGCAATTAAAAATAGTTAATCCAAAAGTAGGTACACAGTTCCCCTTGCCTGCGTATTCAACACCAGGGTCAGCGGCGCTTGATCTGCGTGCGTGTTTAGATGAATCTATTGTCTTAACGCCGGGCGATCAAACATTAATACCAACCGGTATTGCGATTTACATGGAAAACACCAATATGGCGGCAACCATTTTACCGCGTTCAGGTTTGGGGCATAAGCACGGTATCGTGTTGGGCAACTTAGTTGGCTTGATTGATTCAGATTACCAAGGTGAGCTGATGGTCTCTTGTTGGAATCGCGGCACGACAACTTTTACCATTGAGCCGGGTGACCGCATTGCACAGTTGATGTTTGTGCCGGTGATTCGTGCGCAATTTGATTTGGTTGAATCATTCGAAGCAACTGAGCGTGGAACGGGCGGATTTGGTTCAACAGGAAAAGCATAATGATTACTAAAAAAATATTCAGAGCATACGACATTCGTGGCACAGTGCCAGATGAGTTAAACGTCGAAACAGTCGAGTTAATTGGCCGTGCATTAGGCACATTAACAAAGCGCAAGGGCGAGTCAAAAATTCTGGTTGCCCGTGACGGTAGAGAGTCAGGGCCAGAGCTCAGTGAGGCGTTAAAAAAAGGTTTGATCTCAACAGGTTGCGAAGCTGTTGATGTGGGCATGGTGCCGACGCCACTTTTATATTTTGCGACAAAAACAACGGGTATTTCTTCAGGCCTGATGTTAACGGGCAGTCATAATCCTTCGCAATATAATGGCATAAAATCGGTGATTGCTGGTAAAACATTATTTGGCGATGATGTGACAGGCGTGTATCAATCGATCGTTGAAAAAGACTTTGAAACCGGTGCGGGCAGTTTGTCTTCGCATGACAATATTATTGAAGAATATGTTGAACGTGTCTGCTCTGATGTCACGCTTTCACGTCCATTAAAAGTAGTGATTGATTGTGGTAACGGCGTGGCCGGCGTTGTTGCGCCAGCGTTGTTTGAACGTTTAGGGTGCGATGTTATTCCGTTGTTTTGTGAAGTGGATGGCCGCTTTCCTAATCATCACCCTGATCCTAGTAAGCCAGAAAACGTTAAAGATTTGATTGAAAAAGTATTGGCAGAAAAAGCCGATATTGGCTTAGCGTTCGATGGTGATGGAGACCGTTTAGGCGTTGTCACAAGCGCAGGTGATGTGATTTGGCCAGATCGTCAAATGATTTTATTAAGCGAAGATGTCTTGTTACGTAATCCCGGTGCGTCCATTATTTATGATGTGAAGTGCACAAAAAATTTGAAACAATCAATTGAAGGCAAGGGCGGAAAAGCCATCATGTCGCGCACAGGGCATTCGTTTGTGAAGGCGGCGTTAATTGAAACGGGCGCAGCACTTGCCGGTGAGATGAGCGGGCATATCTTCTTTCAAGAGCGTTGGTATGGTTTTGATGATGGTTTATATACCGCTGCGCGTTTGTTGGAAGTGTTGTCTAAAGATGCGCGTTCAACAAGCGAGGTTTTCGCTGAGGTGCCTGACAGTTTAAACACGCCTGAATTGCAGATTGCGATTGACGATTCTCTTAAGTTTGGGTTTATCGACGATCTTGTTGAGCAAGCCTCGTTTGATGATGGCGATGTGTGCACGATTGATGGATTGCGCGTTGATTTTAGCGATGGTTGGGGTTTGGTGCGTGCATCGAATACCACGCCGTGTGTTGTGATGCGCTTTGAAGCTGATAACGAAAAAAGCTTGAACCGTATTCAAGATTTATTTAAAGCTGAGTTGTTGGCGATTGATAAAACCTTAGAGTTACC
>DKOI01000122.1 GCA_002469885.1 Legionellales bacterium UBA7366
TAGCGCATGCCGAAGTCCACTCACCCCCTTTTCTTTTAAAATTTTATGTGCAGATAATGGCGCCTTATGTAGACCACCTGCTAGTCGGATAAATGAAGATAAAGCTCTAATGAGCCTTATCTTTCGTCTTTTAATTTTATAGAGGCGATGCCTAAAGAGCCTAATTTTTCGAATCGAATGTTGAAAAAAAGATATTTTAAAAAATGATAACATATTACAGCGTATTCCTTTGCCCTCTTGGTCCACATAATATACATCACGCAATTCAGACAATCTACTCTACAAAACAAAAGCCTCACAATTTACTTCAATCATTAATTTGGGTAACATATAATCCTTCAAGGAAACAACGATGCTCACCACTTATGGTGAAAAAAGGATTCTCGTGACCAGTCCCAATAAAGAAGCAACCCCCTCTATTGCCATACTGATGTGTACTTATAATGGCGATCGGTTTCTCACGGAACAACTAGACTCCATTTTCAAGCAAGACCACTCCAACACCTTATTATATGTCTCCGACGATGGCTCAAGCGATAACACTGTAACCATCCTCAAAAAATACCAAGCCTTATGGGGCGCTGATCGTTTCTTCATAGTAGAAGGGCCTCAACAAGGATTTGCAGAAAATTTTCTCTCACTGATATGCAACCCTGACATTCAAGCGGACTATTATGCACTATCAGACCAAGACGATATTTGGGAACCGAAAAAGCTCTCTAGAGCCCTAGAAAGATTAATCTCGCATCCCGATGCTGAACCCAACCTCTATTGCGCACGCACCCAACTTGTGAATGAGCAAGGGAAAACTCTGGGCTTATCGCCTTTGTTTAACAAACCTCCTTGCTTTAAAAATGCATTAATGCAAAGTATTGGCGGTGGAAACACCATGGTAATGAATCACTCTGCGATCAACTGCTTGCGCTCGGCAGGTGAACGCAAAATTATCAGCCATGATTGGTGGGCCTATCTTGTCATTAGCGGCGCTGGGGGCACGATTATTTATGACCCCGAGACCAACCTATTATACCGACAACACGGCAGTAATATTATAGGCTCTAATGTTGGCTTTCGCGCATTACTGATGCGTGCAATCATGCTGCTGAAAGGAAAATTTCGTGAATGGAATACCATTAATATTCGAGCGCTCAAGGAGAGCCAGTCAATACTCACACCTGAAAACCAGGCAACATTAGACACTTTTTGCCTAATACGCGAAAGTAGCTTAGTGCCTCGTGTGCTGCGATTTCTGCGCTCGAACTTTAAACGTCAAACGCTTCTAGGCAACATAGGTTTACTTGTCGCAACTGTATTTAAAAAATTATAAGAGGAATAGCCATGACGATATTTGTAACTGGCGGCGCTGGTTTTATTGGCTCTAATTTCATCGTAGATTGGCTTGCACGCTCCGATGAACCCATCATTAATCTTGACAAACTTACCTATGCTGGCAACCTCGAAAACCTTCGCGAAGTGGAAAAAGATGATCGCTATACCTTTATCAAAACTGATATCGCGAATGAGTCAGTAATCAAAGAGTTGTTACAACAACATCAACCTCGAAGTATTATTAATTTCGCAGCAGAATCACATGTTGATCGCTCGATTCATGGGCCTATCGATTTCATTCAAACAAACATTGTGGGCACCTTTCATTTATTGCAAACTACATTGAATTACTGGAACACATTGCAAGGCAGCCAAAAGAAAGACTTTCGATTTTTGCACGTATCAACCGACGAGGTGTACGGATCACTGAATAACGATGCCCAGCCTTTTCAAGAAACAAACGCCTACGAACCCAACAGTCCCTATAGCGCAAGCAAGGCCTCGTCGGATCATCTAGTGCGAGCCTATCATCACACTTACAAGCTGCCAGTGTTGACAACGAACTGCTCCAATAATTATGGCCCTTTTCAATTTCCAGAAAAACTTATTCCGCTCGTTATCCAAAATATACTTTCTGCGAAATCGCTTC
The DNA here is from genome assembly GCA_002469885.1 of Legionellales bacterium UBA7366. Classification (GTDB taxonomy): domain Bacteria; phylum Pseudomonadota; class Gammaproteobacteria; order UBA7366; family UBA7366; genus UBA7366. The sequence continues at coordinate 1,979 of DKOI01000122.1, forward strand.
CAATTTACGGCGATGGAAAAAATATAAGAGACTGGCTGTATGTAAAAGACCATTGCTCCGCTATTCAAAGAGTTTTAGAAGCAGGAAAACCGGGTGAGGTCTATAACATTGGCGGGCTTAATGAAAAAACCAATCTCGATATCGTGCATTCACTGTGTGACATATTGGACGAGTTAAATCCATTAGATAAAAGTGCGCGCTCTTTAATCACGTTTGTGAAAGATCGCCCAGGACACGATCAACGTTACGCAATTGACGCCTCAAAAATACAACGTGAATTAGGTTGGGCGCCAACTGAGACGTTTGAAACTGGCATTTTAAAAACTGTTCAATGGTATCTGCAAAATCAAGAGTGGATGGCACACATTGCCTCCGGCGAATACCAACATTGGATAGAGAAGCAATACGCATGAAAATATTGTTACTCGGCGCTAATGGACAGGTGGGTTGGGAACTGCAACGTTCTCTATTACCTTTAGGTCAGCTCAAAGCGTGCGACCGAAAAACAGCAGACCTCAATAATGTAGACGCGCTTGCCATGATCGTTCAGGAATTTTCACCTGATTTCATTGTTAATGCAGCGGCCTACACGGCAGTTGACCAAGCTGAAACTGATAAAGACAATGCACATCGCATTAATGCAACCGCTGTAGAATGTTTAGCGAAACTTGCAAAAGAACAAGATGCGTGGCTTATACATTATTCTACCGATTATGTTTTTGATGGCACAAAAGAATCTCCCTACATCGAAACCGATACTACCAATCCCTTGAATGTGTATGGGCAATCAAAACGTAAAGGCGAAGAAGCCATTGTCAATAGCGGGTGCAAATATCTCATTTTCCGCACCAGTTGGGTTTATGCAACACGTCAGGACAACTTTGCAAAAACGATGATTCGCCTCGCGAAAGAGCGTGAGTCTCTCAACGTTATTGCTGATCAATTTGGCGTACCGACTAGCGCAGAACTGATCGCAGATATCACATCAACCTGCATCAATCGACTTTTACAGGACGCAGCGCTAGCAAAAACCGCCTCCGGCATTTATCACTTAGCACCAACAGGCGAAACCACTTGGCACGGCTATGCGTACTGCGTATTAAAAGAAGCCGAACAGCAAGGTGCTTCATTTAAAACGACCGCGGAAAATGTCGGTGCGATAACAACAGCGCAATATCCACTGCCTGCAAAACGCCCTGCCAATTCACGTCTCAATGTTCAAAAAATTTGTGACGCATTTGACGTTGAGTTGCCAAACTGGCAAACTCACGTCCATCAATTGATTTGTGAACTTTCAGCAAAGGATAGCTTATGAAACGCAAAGGCATTATTCTCGCAGGTGGCTCTGGCACACGCCTCTATCCTGCAACCAAAGCTGTATCCAAACAATTGCTCCCCGTCTTTGACAAACCTATGATTTATTATCCGTTAACAACATTGATGATGGCGGACATTCGAGAAATTTTAATTATCTCCACCCCAAGAGACACACCTTTGTTTAAAGAACTTTTAGGTGACGGTTCTCACTGGGGATTAGACATTCAATATACTGTACAATCCTCACCTGATGGTTTAGCACAAGCGTATATTATTGGGGAATCATTTTTAGATGGCTCACCTTCAGCGCTCGTGCTGGGTGACAATTTATTTTATGGCGATTCATTACAGCACATATTGCGATCTGCCGATGAAAGAGAACAAGGTGCTACGATTTTCGCCTACCGTGTCACAGATCCAGAGCGTTACGGTGTTGTTGAATTCAACGAAGATGGCCGAGCCATTGCATTAACAGAAAAACCCACGAATCCGAAATCACGCTATGCCGTGCCCGGATTATACTTTTATGACAACCTTGCTCCGGAGCTTGCTAAAACGCTAAAACCTTCGCCGCGAGGCGAGTTAGAAATTACAGACCTTAATCAACTCTACCTCGATAACGAATCTTTATGGATTGAAACGATGGGCCGAGGTTATGCTTGGTTAGACACCGGCACACATGAAAGCATGATTGAAGCGCATCAATTTGTTCAAACCATTGAACATCGCCAAGGGTTAAAGATCGCCTGCCCAGAAGAAATTGCGTTTAATAACAAATGGATTAACGCCGAACAATTACAAAACTTAGCCGCACCAATGCTTAAAAACAGTTATGGAAAATACCTTACGCAAATTCTAGAGGAATCAACACATGCAAGCCACACGCCTATCTATTCCTGAGGTCGTCTTATTATCCCCAAAACTCTTTGGCGATGACCGCGGTTTTTTCTATGAAAGCTTTAATCAAAAAGTGTTTAACGACATTGTTGGGGAAGACATCACCTTTGTCCAAGACAATCATTCAAAATCAACGAAAGATGTCTTACGCGGTCTGCATTATCAACTAGCGCCGACCACACAAGGCAAGCTGGTTCGCATCACACAGGGCAAAGTATTTGATGTTGCTGTTGATATCCGTAAAGATTCGCCAACCTTCGGACAATGGGTAGGTGAAATACTCTCAGATGAAAACAAAAAACAACTCTGGATTCCTGAAGGCTTCGCACACGGCTTTGTTACTTTATCCGATACAGCGGAATTCCTCTATAAAGCCACTGATTACTATGCACCGGAAAATGAACGCACGATCAGATGGGATGATCCAACAATTGGTATCGATTGGCCGATAGACATCGCCCCTGTGATGTCCGCCAAAGATCAAGTTACGACGACTTTAGAAGAGGCTGATGCGCTAGTCTAGAGCTTGTTTGAAACCATCACCTGATAATAACACTTAATGATCGGATGTTGTGAATCTCTAAAAAAGGCAATCCGGTCCTGCGTATACTTCAGTTTTTTACGTTTACTCTTAAGAAATAACGCAATGGCTGTGGCTTCAATTCGATGCTGGTTACCAAACAACTTTCGGTTGAGTTTTCGAAACACATTACCGCTCTTAGCCTTTGGCGAATCCAAGTAAAGTTGACTCAGCGCTTTTGAGCCCTCCTTCCAGATGGCTGCCTTTATACTGTTTAGATCACGTTTAATCTCAGCACGGGGCGGGACAATATAACGCAACTTCTCACCTGAAAATCCATCATCAAAAATGCAACCCTCAAACATCGCACTATCAAGCTCACTTGGATGCTTAATAAAGTCCTCCAAAATTCTAGATGCTGTTGTGCTTGGCATCAATAAACTTTGTAAGGTATGGCCAAAATTCTGCTTAAGATCCTTCGCTAGAACTACTGCGCCTTGATGAATGCGCTTCACTAAAACACGCCTTGCCGCATCATTATCCACAACATCAAACACAGGTTCTTTCTCGCCATTCTCAAGTCGGTTGAAACACCAAAAGCTATATTCTGCTGCATTAAATAGAGTTTCATACAAAAATCCATTTTTACAAATTAGATCAGCATGATTTTTCGGATTGACGAACTCACCTGCATAGCCATGCATTTTACCCGTATAAAATTCCCATTCTTTAGCCGTGTTGAAGGTAATGTAATAATACCCTTGCAATTGAGGACAACCCGTAATTTCGCTGATGCCTGCCTGCAATGAACCTGAATACCCTATATCAACAACAGCACACTGCTTATCACTAATAATGCCTAAGTCAGCATAATAGGATTTTAACATCTCGCGCTGTTTTTGTGATTCCTCTAATATTCTAGAGGAAAGCTTAAGTGCGGCATCAATCAAAATAGCATTCGTTAGCGCATTGACTTTGACATCCACATTAAACACGCCAACCTCAGCTAGTGCCTGGCAGTCTTCAACATCCAAGATCACATTGAATTTACGACTAAAAAAATCTCGCAACGAAATACTTGAAAGCGATGAATTTGCCAACTTTATTATATCTGATTTAGATCTTAGATTACCAAGACGTATACTGCGCCTTGAGGCTAAACCATATCGTAATTTTGGCCAGCCTTCAGATGTGGGATACAATATCTCAGCCATTTGGAATAAGACTTTCGCATCACGGGATAAAAATACTATTGTTTCGATTCCACTATTTTTAGCTTGATTCATCAGCCATGAAAGATAGCCAAAGAGCAACATTCCTAATCCTGCGTAGCCCAACATGAATGGGTTTCCATCAAAATGAGTGTTCGACGCAACAAAACCGCTTGCTTGACTAAAAAACCGTTTTTGAATCAAACCAAACACAGCAGATTCACCAAGCAGTTGGTTTTGTTTAGATTGACGAATGGTGCTTCCATATTTCTGGTTTTGAGCGACCCCCTGGTATGCGCTTTTGATTTGAAAACCCTGAATGCCTTTCGCTGCTGGAATACTGATATCACCGTGCGGATTATCGCCGACGTGCAACCAATGCTTAACGTTAATATTTTCGGTCTTTTTCACATAATCAAACAACTCACCTTCATGCTTTCTCACGCCAATGGTAGACGACAAGTAAAGTGGTAATTCAGCGGGATAACCTGCTTCTTGCATGACTCTTTGAATAAACTCAGCGGGAAGATACATATCTGAAATCAACACAACACGAGCACCCTGATTGATCGCCATATCAAACAATGCCCTACCCGAAGGACGAACTTTTAATTGGCGAAGCTCTTCTTTCATTTCAAGCTGCTTAATTTGATTTATCAGTGCTGTATCGACATCAAAATAATCGGCCATATGGTCGTATATTTCATCTAAACTAATTTCCTGACTCGCTATATCTTGATCTCTTATTCGATCGCGCAGACTCTTCTCGCAGACTCTTCGCACATCTGAAAAATTAGAAATAACGCCCGCAGTAATCCTTCTTACCTCTTCCTCCATCAGCTTAAACACATGGATAGGTTGCTCAACAGATCGCTCAATCAAGGTGTCAAAGATGTCAAATGATATAAGTTGTGGTGCAGTATCTGCTAACGCTTTTCTAAAATTATCGACCACCGTGCTTGATGAAGATTTCTCAGAGTGTGTCTTGTAAACATTCAAGCCTTTGTCGACTTTAACAGAACGCATAAAATTCTCGCGATATTGAGGGTCAATATCAAAAACACAAGGCAATTCACCACCTGAATTTTCAAATGCCGATATCCACTTGGCAAAGAATTTTGCATCAAAATATTGCGTGACCATAACATTATACGTTGATAGTAAATAACAAAGCTTTTTGTCCGCCTCGACTCGTCTTTCGTCATCATGAACAAAATCAGTCAACCAATCTGAAACTGAAGAATGTGTCGCAAATGGATGAATATGTGACTGTCCTAGTGAAACAAACGGTTTAGACCAAAGCAGCGCTTGCAGTCCGATTGATGAAGAAAATGATATTACTGCATCAACAGTTGAGACAAGGTATTGGCTAATGTGATCTAGAAGCTCAAAACGTTTGTCATAAATGAGGTTAGGCCATTTGGCCTGTATCATTTCTAATTTCTCTGAATCCATAGCAAGCTCAGAGGCGCTTTTAGAATTATACTGAGTAACGACCACACCAACATCTGAAGGAAGCGCTTGCATCACGGCGAATAACATTGATAGCTGGCTTTCATGAGTACAATCAGCTTTAAACGCATAATGATCCGTAATTTGCAGAGGCACTAAGACCAAGCGTTTATATTTGCTTTCTGGGTCCAGAACCTCTCGTGTAAAAGGATTATCCTGCTCCATGCTAGGCAAAAGATCATTGCGAATATCTTCAAGCAGTGCCACTGCCTCAGGGTGTGGCTCAGGCAAGCTTTCATTTGTTATCGTTTTATAAAAGCTTGCTTCTTTAAACAAACCCTGTGTGTCAATCGTATAAAGCTCAGGAAAAGGCACTCTACTCAAAAATCCCGGCATAAGATTAAGTATTTTAGCATTTGGAAAAGATGTCTGTAGAAATGACGATGGCGTTTCCCACACAACAACAAGCTCGGGCTCTTCGATCCCAGCTGTTTCGATGAATGTTGATAGAACTTCAGATTGCGATACATTCTGAGATTGATATATTGCTTCTTCATGATTATTGAGCGAACCAAACATCTCAAAGCTATTCTCGACAGAGCACTCAATCACGTTAAATACAGGAAAATGACGCTTCACCCAACTGGCATCAAACTCATTAGCAATAATCGTTACATCGTAACCATTATCTTTTAAATTTTGGGCAATACGCGATAATTTCTTTTCAATTGCGCCTTTGTAATACGTCAACTGATTCCTAACAATCGCCGGATTAACATAGAACAATGCTGTTTTACTTTCTCTCATCTCTAAGACCCTTTATTTTTTATTCTATTCTGAGCACTAATCAACGCTTCAATATCATCAAAGAAAACGATGCCCTCTTTTTTAATTAAAATCCCACAATCACAATATGTTCTAATCTGCTCATTAGAATGCGAAATCATAATAATCTGTGAGTCTTTGAGCTTCTCAGAAAAAACCTCTTTACTTTTAGCTTTAAATTTCGCATCACCCACCGCGGTAATTTCATCAATCAAATAACAATCAAAATCAATCGCCATGCTCAAACCAAATGCCAAACGGGCTTTCATTCCGCTAGAATATGTTTTAATGGGTAAGTTGAGTGATTTACCCAACTCTGAAAACGCTTCAACGTAGCGGACGATTTCTTTGGTATTTTGTCCATAGATACGTGAGACAAAGAAAATATTTTCAAGGCCTGTCATTGAGCCATTAAAACCACCCGAAAATCCTAAAGGCCAAGAGATCTTGCCATTGCGTTTAATGCGCCCGCTATCGGGTTGTTCTGCGCCAGCTAAGAGGCGCATCAATGTGGATTTCCCCACACCATTTGAACCTAAAATGGCAATGTTTTTTCCTTTGGGGAAATGAAAGCTAAAGTCATTAAGAATTGTTTTCCTAATTCCTTTTAATGAATAGGACTTTGATACATTCATCAATTCAATCATGCACCGGCCCTCTTCTTACGGTAGAGTCGCTCGCCTGCAAGGGCAAAAAAGATGAGAGCGAATGCCACCCAGAGTGGATAGGCTCTGCATAAAATGGTGCTATCGTAATTCGGGTAATACCCCATTCTGACCCACTCAACTAGATGAAGTACAGGATTCCACTTCAATACAGCAATCGCCTCAGGGGGTAAATTGCTGGGAATATAAAAAATAGCGGATAAGAAAAATAATGGTCGTGTTAATACTTTTTCAATATGCTGCCAAGAATCCCAAGCAGAAATAAGCACCGCATTCAGGGTGCCAAATCCAAACCCCAATAATCCTGTTACAACAACCGCTTGCAAAACGATTTCAGGCTTAGAAGGAAACTCTGCTAAGCCCATTAAAATTAATGCCGAGTAAAATATTAACATGATAAGAATATAAGTGACTGAAATGAGAATGTAGCGTGCAAACAACGCATCCACTTCTTTAATGAGGGGATAAGTCAGCAAAGCACGATTGGCATCAAAGGTCTTCATTAAGGTGCTGGCTAGCTTGTTAAAGTATTCTAGCGTCAATACACCCGTTGCAAAGAACAATGCAAAGCTCGAACCAAAAGGCGGCTGCCTATCAAAAGAGGAAAAAATTAACGCTAAAATCGCCGTACTGGCTGCAGGGGTAAAGATAGCCCAAAGATAACCAAGCTGGGAGGTGCCAAAGGTTGACCTCGTTTCACGTAGAACGAGAGCGCCAATAACTCTTGCTTGAACCTTTAGTAGTGATCTCATGCTATGTGATCTCTAACAGAGTACGTAATAAGCGTACCTATACTCCACAGCCCAAGAGAGAGTAGCAAAATTAGGGAGACATCCAACAATCGACGTGGATAGAGAGCTTGCTCTGGCAGCGCAGGAAGATTGTAGACCGCAAGATAGGATTGCTGACGATCAGCATCTGCCCGTGCCGTTTCAAATGAGGCGAGTGCTGAAGCGTAGGCTTCTTCAGAAAACCTTTTCTCAACTTCCAAACCTTCATAGGTGGCTAATAATTCAGAGAGTGCTTTGCCGCCATGTGCTTTCACACCTTGGTGTTTAACACTTGAAGCTTGCTCATCAATTTGCAGACTCAGCGCTGCTTCTTGTCGAAGCAGTGCTCGCATTAAAGGCGAGTCATCATCCACACTGTTTTTCAAGGAAGCCATGCGTGTATGCACGTCAGTCAGCTCTTTCTCAAGACCGCCTAATATTTCAATCTGAGCTTTTGCTGACATCGCTGGATCAATAGATTGTTCTGTTTCTCGAAAATCTCTTAGCTTTTCAAGCGCCTCACGCAAGCGATTTTCTGCTAATGTCACTTCTGATTCTGCCGATCGAACAGAGTCTACTCTGGCTTGCTGAGAAAGTTTATTCACCAACGCTTGCGCATGAGTTAACACCAAGGTCGCGATGCGTTCTGCTTCTTCACTGGAGAATGCCTCAACGTCAAACGTAATAATACCAGAAGACGGGTTATAGCTTGTTTCAATGCGGGTATCCCAATATCCAACAAGCTCTTCGATGTTTGAATTCTTCTTAAGTCTTGAAATAAAATCAATATGGCTTTCACTGTATATTTCCCGCAAAGGCAACTCTTTCTCAATTTCATTAATTAAATCTCGGCTTTTTAGATATTTAAGCACAATGTAAGAATCTGATGTTGATGAGCCACCGCCTGCTAACCCTGTAAAAGCGCCTATCATACCAATACCGCCACTGGCATCCATTTTTCGCACAGCAAAACCTGCGCTTGCGACGTAACGATCAGAAGCAACCAAGCTGTAATAGACGGTACCCAAAACGACTGGGAGCAGCACACAGACCGCAAACGTTATATGCAACCAGCTGCTTCGGTTAAAGTGGGATTTCAATTTTTCAATCAATTTCATTATACATTCCTCACGGCATTAACTAATTTCATAAAGCCCCGTTTAACCCGGCGCATTAGTGGCATTGTTGAGACGCCCTTTTCTTTCCACTCGATTAACTCATCAACAATACGCTCAGGCGTGGTAAATAGGTTTGTGGTATTGCTGACATAAGTTGGGTACGCAATCAGTACCGCATAGACTAAAGCGTCCAGGTCGACCGCTTTTGTTCGTCTATCAAGTGGAAATATATCGCTTGTTAAACCCCAACCTGCATAGAAAGGATTTCCATAACAGGTCACCGGAATTTCACGCATTAGCGCTTCAAAACCAATCAGTGAGGTTAAGGTATGGACTTCATCAACTTGAGACAGCATGTTAACGGCGTCAGAGTCTGTGACGATGTCATCACACCAGCGCTTCGCTGAATCTTCTTGCGCACCTGCTTTTCTTAAACCCGCAACCACATCGGGATGGGGTTTATAAACAATATAGGCATTAGGCCTGGTTTCTCGTACAGCACGTAGAAGTGCAATGTTTTGTTTAATCTCAGCTGAACCAAACGCAATTGACAAATCACTTTCAACCTGACCTGGGACAAGAATAACAGGCTTATCAGTGACAGGTTTTTTCCAGGCATTGCCTGACAAGTTATATTTTGATATGCCTAATGCAACAATCCTCTCTCGCAAATCTTTTGCTCTCTGACGAGAGTGTTCATCTGCGTCATGATCTCGTAATATAATCTCAAGGGAAGATGCTTTAGACGCATCGTAGTATAATCCATCTTGATCAATCACCCAGGAAAGCGGTTTAATTAGCTCAGCGCCTAAACCTGCAGAGCGTAAGAATCCGTCCTCAATGCGAAAACACTTAACAGTCTCGGGAAACTTACATGGCGTTTTATTCCCCCAAAGCACGACAGTCGCGCCTTTAGGGATAGCTTTTGATTTTTTAACAAAAGTAATATCACTTCCTGAAAGAAACGATTGCAGTAGTGGTTTTTTCCAGCGCGAAAACCCGAGTGCATAAACATGTTTTGGGAAGCGTTGACGCATTTTTCTCTGCAGCCCCAAGTAACCCATGACGCGTTCCACTTCACACGCAAGCCCTGCCTCAGGATCTATATAACGAGGATACGCTACAAGCGCTGCATGTATTAACTGATTCAGTGTGACGTTTGATCGGCGCGCCGGTACATTGAGTTCATCCTCAGTTAATCCCCAACCCGCATAAAATGGCATGCCAAAACAACGAACCGGCTTTCCCCAAATTAACGCTTCAAAACCCACTTGCGATGTGACCGTATACACCTTCTCAGACTGCTCAATCAACTTAACTGGATGGCAGTTTTCAGCGATCACAATAACATTGTCCAGCTTAGCTATTGTGTCAACTTGAAAGTGAGCCTTTTTGTTTTTTGTATAAATATCCGGGTGAATCTTTAACACAATGGCAGTGTTTGGATTTTCGTCAATCGCAGCATCTAGCATCTGCTGGAAAGATTCAGCCGTTGCTAGGCCTGACTCAATCGACGAATCGCCGAATGTTTGATCCAATACCAATACATATTTTTCAGGCAAGTCTCCTTCATACTCACGAGCTTCATTGTATTTAGAGAGGCGTAACTTCATCCAAGCCTTTGCAAGTAATTCAGCGCGATTGATTTGGGCTTGATTTAAAACGGCTGGAATTAAAGTCTCGAGACGAGAAGGATTTTTTGCATCATAATATATTCCTTTATCGTCAAACACCAAAGACAAAGGCAAATCATCCCTTTTAACGCAACGTAAGAAACCATCCTCAACAAGCGCAAATGGCGACTGATTCTTCTGCGCTTCTTGCATCGCCCTCTCGCCTGATTTTTTACGTCCCCAACCAACATAAGTGATATCGCCATCAGGCATAAACTGATGATCAAACAAACGTTTAACCGTGTTCTCGATATGACGCATGCCATTGGATGTAAAAACGAGCTGACTCATAAGTTACTCCGCAATCCTTTTCACATTGACCGTTGTACCTAGCACTGGCGTGACAAAGGTCGACATAAACTTATTGAACTCAACCGCAGGTGCATTTGCCACATAGATAATGTCTTTATCATGCATCGTAAATGAGCTTGCTAAGAAAAAAGCTTTAGGTTGATTGAAATCCAGTCTGTAAATAGTAGCAATCGAACCATCATAGAGCGTTTGCCCTTCAGTATTAACAAGTTGATTCATACGATCGGGTTTTTCAAAACGAAACAAGAACACGCCGCCTGCATCGGCCAAATTATCATTTAACCCACCGGCTTGTGCCAACGCTTCAGCAAGGCTTACCGATTCAGTTTTAAACGGTAATAAGTTTTTAGACGTCACTGCGCCGAAAGCGGAATAACTTAACGGTTTATGTAATACTTCAACGGTATCGCGCTTGCTTAACCAAATATTATTCTTAGGGTAATTGACAACATCAGCCAAGCGTACTGAACCATGCTTATCACCACGCACAATATACACCTGAGACTCAAACGCCGCTTGTTTGCTGCCACCCGCTCTTGCAAGCGCTTCCATCAGTTGCAGGCCACTCACTGAAATTGGATATTGACCAGGCTTATTCACATCCCCGACAATTACAACGTTATTGCTGACATTATGAATCAATGAGACTTGCACTTGCGGCTCAACGGCTTGGCCTTTTAAACCGTTTTCAATAGACAGCCTAACGTCTTCAATGCTTTTTTGATCAACTGAAATTTGACCGACATAAGGGATATAAACTTCGCCTTTTTCATTCACAACCGTCTCGATCGTTGTTCCTTTTTGATCTTCTGTTGAAAATAAGCCTTCTGAAGTGGCCTCCCAAATATTGATTCGCAACTTATCGCCTATCCCCAATGCTGCATGTTCTTTTGTATTTAATGTCTTGCTGAAGTCATCTGAAAAAATTGTGGGTGTAAACCCACCGACTTGATGAACAACTTTCTCATCAAGCTGCACAACAGCATAATCATTTGATGCTGTATTGTTATTTGAATCTAGCAATGCAATATCCATGCTCGATGGGCCTTGGCTCGGCAAGGTTGAGCACGCTGACAATGTCATAATCGTGATGATTGAAAAAAGATATTTAATCATGATACTACCGCCTCTTGATAACACGTCTCACTCATTGCCTGCCCCCCTATTTTTTCCAACACACCTTGGCAAGCAACATGCATGCCATTAGCATTGTAAAAATCGCCTTCTTTTAAGCTTGTCTCTTTTAGCCAATCCAAATAGGTATGACGCACCTCTTCTGTCGCTACAAAACGCTCTTCCCAAAACGATCCAAAGTCAGGTTTACCGTGAGCACACGTGGCCAGTGCTTGATTCGCGTATATCGCATCACCAACAACAAGCAGTGGCACACCATGATAAATAGCAGACAATCCTGACGTGCTATTAATTGTAATCATTCCCGCACAGTGTGCGACTAAAGGCCCTAACGCACCCGAATCTAACACATGCACTCTGCTCTGAATGTTAAAAGCTTTGGCTGTTTTCTTAATGAGCTGGGTATAATTGTTATGGCCTAACTCTAAAGGATGAATTTTAAAAACAAGGTGTTTTTCTTTTGCAGCTGTTTGTGCAAACGACGCTAAGGTCGATGAAATTAAATTAACTGAGTTCCAACCTTTTGCCGCTTTCTTCATTTGAGAATCCGTTGGCACCTGCAAAGGAATCAAGAAATATTCACCATCATGAGAATTTATCAAGTTAATCGCAGTGGCATCTTTGCAAACCTTTCTGAGCATGCGTCTTGAAAAATTTCTCGCCCAATAGAACACATCTGGCACCGTTGAAAATGTTCTGTGAAAAAGTTCTTTTTGTTTTCCGACACTCAACGCCGTTCTCAAAATATAATAAATCGCTGCATACAGTCCCATAAAGCGAGGACCTTTATACTGCTTTGGCTCATTATTTTTTGAAACAGTATTTTTAGGTGGCATCATACCCGCCACAGGAGAACTCGCATTATTCCCGTCATATTCCACCGTGATATACCCTGGTCGAATATAACCTTCTTCTAATGCAATGACCTTAACGCCGTATTGTGCTGCGACTTTTCGCGCGACACAGTGAATGTTTCGTTCTGATCCAAATAACACGATATGATCAATATCGCCTGCAGCCACAAAATCTGAAAACCAGCTTTCCCACTCAGCGAGACTGTGTTGAAAGTAGATTCGATTGTGTGAACTTGAGAAAGCGAGGTCGCCTGGGTGGAAGCAAATACGCCAGACATCAAAAGATTGTCGTGAAAGATTCTTCTGTAAGGTATTGAAAAATGGTCCTACCGGGCCCTGCAACAAAACAATGCGCTTGGCCTTGGAAGGCTTTGAAGCTTGACGGTGAAAGTTCACAACTGTTTCAGTTGGTCTCGATTCCGTTGTATCTGCATCTTCTCGCGGTAAGTTCATGATTCCTCATCGTTATGCTTGTAGTTATATATAAAGGATGCGAGATAGTAACAATTGTGCAAAACCATTACAAGTAAATTGTATCATTTATGGTTAGTTTTGCTTTGATTTATTGAATTTTCAACGAGTTATGAGCAGCAAATAGGCAGATCTTTACTATACTTAATACAAAGAGAACTCTCTAGGAGGGACACTCAATGCCCGACATGGATCCAGCAAAAAAAAAGGCAATCGAAGATGGCATGCCAAAGATAATTAGCTACAAAGGCTTTGATTATACCAAAGTTGAGTATAAGGGCACTGATATTCCTCCTGGAGGAAAAATGCCGAAAGCGTTTTACGAAAATAAAGACGCAGACCCGGCTAAGATTCTTTTAAAAGCCGCTAATCCTGAAAAAATCTCAGAAATTGTTGCCGAGGCATTAACAGGTCAAGTGATTAACCAAATCGCTGAGCTTTATGCCCCAGAACAAAAAGAATCTGTTGTTTGTGCCGAAGTTTTCAAATATGGCGATGGGGACAGCGGGGATCAATTTGGGATCATTCAACCTAGCGTAGATTTTATAGAATTTTTTGAACTCATGGGTACAGGTCAAACAAAGAAGATTACTGATGAACACGGTAAGACTCGATATGAACGTGACAGAAACGAATACACCGAGGAATTTTATAATTTTTTTGGCAGCGCTGAAAGCAACCCCCATATGGGATTAGCAGAACTTCTGGAAAATCAAAAAGGCTTATCCTTCGGACAAGTAATGTCTAAGCTCACTGGCGATGACAGCGTCCACAGTGCAAACTTTGCGGTCAAGGTAAGCAAAAGAGAGAAAGAAAGATTTCATAAGCTGAGAAAGGCGCGCGAAGCTAATGGCGAGAAATTTTCAATGACCGAACTTAAAGACTTTCTACATTCCGTTCGAGATAACAATAATGGGGTCCTACAAATAGTGAGATTGGATTTTGGCGGCGCCCTACGGCATCTTGCCTCAAGTGATAACCTGTCTATCGTACAATCAGCACATCACTCACGATATACCTTTAAATCAATTAGAGCGAGCTTCCAACATTATTTTGGCAAATACCAATATTTTAAAAGCTTGCCCGATGACATGATGCAAGACGCCGCTGCTCTTCACACAAAATTAAGCGAGCATGCACTTTATGAAATCATATTAGAGGCAACAAACACAATTATAGAAAGAATGGATTTAAACGATGAACAGCGAGCCCAAGTCGCCACAGATTTAGATATGCCTTTTTTTTTAAAGGTCGCAAAAGGGGCTCGTGAAGACAACGAACAATTTGCAAAAGAATTTTCAAAAATCCTCTATTCACGACTTACCCAGCTCAGCTCTATTTCATTAAAAGAAGAATCAGAGAAAGCAAAAGATCAAAAAGAAGTATATCAACACCAAAGCGTACAAAGGTTTAAGTACACACGCGATCACGCACAATTAGTAACGCCTAAAAATGAAGTGTTAACTAAATGCTTGCAAGGTTTCACTGAAGAAACATTTAAAGCTGAGACTCACAGCCCACTCGTTGAAGCCACAAGGAGCATCATTGAAACATCTTTGGGAAGCACATATGAATTCAAACCCGGTAGTGCTGAAATCTATCAAGGTCATTTTAATAAAGATCTCGTGAAGATAAACGTATTAAATCCTGTATTTATTCACAATAAAGAAAAATTAGAGGTGGAAGGATCAGCAACGCTTACCTTTCACTGCCCTAAAGGGCAACCACACCAGCTTGTCTCAATTCAAACAGATAACACCAGCATGGCCAGTCTTTTCTTTGGTAACAAGAACCTCGAAATTCCTGCGATTAAAATACGTAACCTCACAAAAAAAATGGATAACTTGGTTGAAAAACGATATGACTCTGTCTCTAAACAACATGCTCCTCAGTACACACTGTTTCAAATTTTTTTACTGAAGAAGCTAGAAGAAAAATCTCTGAGGGAAAAAAGCTGTGATGCATCGCAATTTATCGCTATATTGAAAAAGTATGATACGACTGGAAAACTAGCCCTAGCGAATGCCTTCATTTCCCCGCCCTCTGGCCCTGCTAACGTGGATATTCATTTTATTAGAACAATGCGAGCACATTACAACAAAACATGCGGAAAAGAACACGTGGATGCTTTTGTGAAAGAAGCGCTGGGCACACCGCAATCCACACCTGCGGCAGAATCTGCAAAGCAACAGGTAGAAGAAAAACACGCGAAGACCCCTCTCAAAAAACCAAAAGACCCTTCATATTCAGCGGCATCATCACTTGCAAGTTCGAGTATAAGAAGCGAAGCTGCTCGAAGAAAAGCAGCGGTAGCGCGCAAAGAAAAAAATGATTCTACACCTGAAACACCTGAAACACCTGAAACACCTAAATCACCCAAAAAAAAACAAGGTCGCTAGTCGAGCAACCTCACAAACTGACCTTCATCACAGCTTCGGTCTCTGCCAACATTTTATTACACACTTTCATCCTTGATGAAGTGTCACCTACAAAATCTGCAACTCCTTTATCAAGCGATGCCCTCACCTCTTCTGGGAGACAACCTTTCAATCGACTCGTAAGGCTAGCAAGCTCTGGAACAGATTTGTCCGACGTTTTCAATAAAATATCAGTTGAGGCACCAAAAAAATAAGCCCTCTCAAGAAAATGATGAGTCATTTTTTTCTTTTCACCTGGCTTGGTTTTCAACTTATCGGCCATTGCGGCCATATGATCAAATGTAAACGCTAAAAAAGTGGCGCAAGAAAAAGAGCTGTCTAGCTTGGCTGCATTTTTCATTAACACAATCAGAGGAAACATCTCTGAAATATTATAGAACTCTTCTTTGTACCATAAATTTTCTACTCCCTTTAATTCGTCTAACGCTGCTTGCTCGATCATATACTGATTGGCTCTACTACTAATTGCCAATAATTTTTTCTTTCGATTCAAGTAAAATATGTTGGCCTCATCCATTTTGTCTAAGACAATGTCAACATACGGCATTAATTTTACATTCTTGGATAATCGTAAAAGCGTGTGTAAAGCATTCGCCTGCTGGAGGGATTCTTTTAGCAACTTGCCTGATGTGCCTTCAGCTTCCCAGATCCGAACTGCGTCAGTTAACTTTTCTCCAGCGCCCTTTACCTTGTTAAGGTTTATTTCTTTAGTTGCAGTCTCCTTCACCTCTTCTAATAGTTTTCTTGATTTGTTTAACCACTGCAATATAACTTTTGTGCCAAATGCTTCTGATTCTCCTGTACTGCTATAACGCATACGAGCGTATTGAGATAACAATAATATAAAAGGATGAATTAATTGACTCGAATGCTCTATGGGTTTGGAGTCTAAAAATAACGGCTTACTGGTTTTTTGCTCGATAAGAGCTTGCCATTTTTTTGACATGACCTGAGGGGCTGCTTCTAGTTGCTTAAAAATTTTCACTACATCGACTGCAGCATGATTCTCAATGAACCATTCAGCAAGGCGGGTGAATGAGTAGAGTGGAATGGCACCTAGTAGGCGTTCGTTAACTGACTGATTACTGAGTTCTACGGTTAATGCCTTAGCATCAAACATGACATCTTCCTTGTTATTACTGTAACCTATTGATTCTCTACCTCTAAATAAAGAAAAACCGCTTAACCCTTTGAAAGATTGAAGCGGTAATAAAAAGTTGTTTAAGAGGAGCTACTTAAGTCAGAAGCTTTATTTCTGATTAACTCTGGAAAACATTATACGGATGAAACCTTAAGGAAATATTAAGAGATTCGAATCTTTTACATTATTTTCTCAAAAATATCATAAATGTTTACTTATTTGGAGACTTTTTCTTCGCTTTGGATCAAATATGGTCTATTTTGCCGAAATTCACATAATCGGTATACTGAAGGTCAATCCTAGATTTTGAGGAAATCGCATGACCATTATAACCGCTGCTATCACCCTGATTCTCGTGATGGACCCCTTGGGCAATATCCCTATTTTCCTCTCTTTTTTACGCAGCGTGGATAAACGTCGCCGTCAACAGATCATTTTACGGGAGACCTTTATCGCCTTGGTCATCTTGATGCTCTTCATGTTCTATGGACGCTATATCCTGAGTGGCATGCAAATTTCCATGCCCGCTCTCACGATTGCAGGCGGTATGATTCTCTTTTTAATCTCAATCAAAATGATCTTCCCGGATGATAAAGACGAGGCTGCGTTGAAACAACAAGGCGAACCTCTAATTGTGCCCTTGGCTGTCCCGATGATTGCAGGCCCCTCCACCATGGCGATGGTTATGTTGATCGCAACACGGGATCCTAGCAGAATGGGATCATGGGCCGCTGCCCTTTTCATTGCCTGGGTTGTCAGCACCTTAGTCATTCTCTCAGGTGAGTTCCTTCGCAAAATTTTAGGCAACGCAGGCTTGATTGCGATGGAGCGACTGATGGGAATGATCTTAACCACCATGGCCGTACAAATGTTTTTAAGCGGTGTCGCGACCTTTTTTCATTTGCTATAAGCTAGAATGTTTTTTTCTGATAACAATAAGAGAGTTATCCGATAGCTTGAGGTTTGGGCGAAAAAGATTGACATATTCGACATGAAAATTTTTACCCTTGAAATAATCTTTGTATTGCAACATCGCATTCATGCTAACATCTTCAATAATGTAAGTGCCCATTTCTGCCAGTTTATCAATGGTGTTTTCAAACAAACATACGCCTGCATGAAATTTGTGAAGTCCATCATCAATTATTAAATCAAAATCTGATTCTCCAACCTCACTCCACATAGCATCAACGGATCGCTTGGACGTTTGATCAAGGTAGAATGTTTTAATTCTCTCTTCTTCAAACAAAATATCTTGGTCAATATCGGCGCCGTACACTGTCGCATTGGCAAAATAATCGCGCCAGACACGCAAAGAAGCACCAGGCTTTCCCTTTTCTTCCATGCTTGACACTAAGTTTGGATTATTGGTACCAATACCGCACTCAAATACCTTTTTAATAGAATTTTTTTGGCCAGAAAAACGATTATGAATGAAATCAGCATAGGTATGCGCTGACCAAGGATAAGGGGTATTTTCTGAGTTGATACTGCCTTTGTCTGATCCATACTTATCACACAAAGCTGATAACTCATTATGCATATCTTTTTCATAATGAACAACATAACGGTAAGGTAGCGCTTTTTTCAACTTACTGACTTTCTGCGCGCATCGAATCTTCTTACGAAGCCGAATAATAAAGCTATCGCTACATTTTGTCGTCGTTTCCATACATAGTCCCTAATATTAGAAACAAAATATTATAACATATCTACCAGTTTGTCGACTTATTCACAGCACCTTTATAAATCACCAAAATGATGCTGCAGCAATGAAATAGCCACGATTCCGGCGGTTTCTGTCCGCAAAATGCGGGGCCCGCACTGCACCCGTTGAATATTATTCTTCGTAGCAAGCGTCATCTCATCTTCTGAAAAACCACCTTCTGGCCCAATGAAAAGCGCAGCTTCAGCGCCGTGTTGCTCTAATCGGTCAAAAGAAAAATCCCCGGTAGGATCTAACATGATAGAGAGTGTCGGCAGCTTCGTGAAATCAACCTGATCAAAAACAAGCGCTTCATTTAACCGGGGTAAGGTTGCACGCCCTGATTGTTCACACGCACTCACAATGACACCTTGCCAATGTCCGTTTTTTTTAGCCAGGCGTTCTGCAGACATTTTAAATTGGGTGCGCGCTGTCATGACAGGCGTGATTTGAGTGATGCCAAGTTCAACGGCTTTTTGAATAGAGAAATCCATTTTGTCGCCTTTAGAGATTCCCTGATACAAATGAATGGACAGTGGCGATTCAGCGGTGGGCGTCATCAAGGATTTAACCTCCACGCTCACATGACGTTTGTCACACAAAACGATATCAGCAATACACTCCAGCCCTTCTCCATTAAACAGCCGAACCGTATCCCCCACGCTCTGCCGCAAAACACGGCTTAGATGGTGACTCGCATTATCATTTAAAGGGACGATATCATCCACCTGGTAAATGCCGGCTTGGTAAATTCTCGAAATTCGCATAAAATATCACTCATGAGCTAGGAACAACTATTATGACAAATGACACCAGGCAATACAGCTTTTTCGATCGAATCTGCATCAATATAGATCAAGGTTTGCGCACACTGCATCAATGCCCAATCACAACGGATCGTGCTAACCCAGCTGAAAACATCAATACTGACAATCTAGGCTCAACTGAAAAAGGCCACAGTGCTAGCCTCATGCGCATCAACCATACTGGCGAAGTCTGTGCGCAAGCGCTCTATCAAGGCCAAGCCTTAACCGCACGCACACAAGCACTGCGCGAACAAATGCATCATGCAAGTTTAGAAGAAAATGACCATCTTGATTGGTGCGGCACACGCTTAAAAGAGCTGGGCTCACACACAAGCTACTTAAACCCTCTGTGGTACACAGGATCTTTAGCGCTTGGCATCACCGCTGGATTAATTGGTGATAAGTGGAGTTTGGGATTTTTGGCAGAAACTGAAAATCAAGTCGTCACACATTTAGAATCACACCTAACAAAACTTTCAGAAAATGATCATAAAAGTCGTACCATTATCAGCCAAATGATTATCGATGAAAGAGAGCACGAAACCAATGCTATCAATGCTGGTGCAAACACACTGCCTCCTTTCATCAAAGCACTCATGCAATTAACATCAAAAATTATGACTCGCACTGTTCGCTGGATATAACCTCATCACAGGTAACGATAACCCCTCTCCAAACAAAGCAAAAACATCTACGTAGATACCCGTAGTTTTATGTGATTTCCCATAACTTGCTGACTCTCTTAAGGTTTCCTTAAGCTTTACATGCTATCTTTGCCGCTCGAAAAAAATAACAGTAACAGGTGGTGCAAATGCTAAATTATGATGAAGAACTGATATTTGAAATGAGCGATATTGAAGATCGTGAATTTTTGAAAGAACAAATAGAAAGATCCGATAGTGAATCTTCAGAACCAGAAGAAAAGCTCACATTTGAGCAAGCGTTAAAACAACTCAGCGCACCAGGTGCTCAACCAATGCAAGAGGTTGGTGACTATTTCGTTTTCAAAAGAATCATGCCCGGTGAAATAAAACCGCAATACTATGCCATTGATCATGGCATAAACGGTGTTGCCAATACAGACGGTGAATTTGGCGTCCTATTAAAAACGTACGTGCTTGATCCAACACTGGGAAACAATCAAAACCTAAAAACCCAATACCCGTTTGTTGCCAAAAAACCAAAAGGCCGCGATGCTGATGCGTTTAATATGGCAAAAAATGAAGGTCTGTTGACGCCAAGTGTCATTGAAAATTCATTTGCAATCGAAATTGAGGGTCTTCCATTCCTCATTATGCCCCGTTTTAATGGCAAAGAGATCTTTGACGCTGTGAATCAACTTGCCTATGACAAGGATGAACGAAAAAAGACGACGTTTATTAACCGGCTTTTAGTCGCAACAGAAATATTTAAACAACTTTGCGAGAAATGCCACTTCCCACAAAATGAAGAATTAAACCCAATCATACACAAAGACATAAAGCCTGAAAATGTGATGATTGCCATGCATCTATTAAACTTAACTTTCAAAGAAGCACGCAACGAATATCAAACTCAAATTAAGAAAAAACGTGCGCAGATTATTGATTTTGGGTTAGCAGAAGAAGTCACGCTTGAGGCTCGACAAAATCCAAGAAAAAATTCAACTCTCGTAGAAACCTCCAGTGAAGAAAAATCAGGTCATACAATGAGTGGTTCATTATTGTATGCAAGTCCTGAATTAACTCTTCGAAACCAACTTAGTTTAAACAGCGATATGTATAGCCTAGCGGCTGTGATGTTACTTATCTTTGGCTCGACGAGCATGCAATACCCTAAAAATGCCTTAAGTTGGCACAAGAATAGACTGCAAGTAAACGAAAAAAAGGCTCATAGAAATGCTGTCAAAAAAATGAATAATTGTGGGATAACAGTGCAATTTTACAAAGGGCTCCCCGCTGCAATTCAATCAATCAGTGAATACGCAAAAAAATACAGCATTAAACCACTACCAGCTGAGGATCCTTTATTTAGAGGACTCCTAACAAAAGATCTCAAGAAGAAAGCGTCTAAAGTTATGCCAACGTCAATAAGAACCTTCTGTCAGGTGCTTTCACTTGGAGGATTTAAATTTAACATACTCTCAAAGCCAATGGTGTTAGAATCTTTAATCAGAAAAAGCATCAGAAACGCCATGTCAAAAATACACGCAAACTGGTTAAATAAAAACAAGAAAGATCTATTTGTAAAAACCGCCAATGCTGGCTTTGGTGACAAAGATCTTTTTGAAGATACCGATGTACCACAGGTTTTTACTGAAAAACACCGTGAGCTCCTAGCATCATTACCCGTTAAAAAAGAACGTGAAAAATACAGTGGCTCCATTCTCGGGGTATTTCACTTCTTGCTGAATCGAATGCAAGACAAAGATATGGAAAAACGCCCTAGCAGTAGACAGATGATGCATTTTTGTCAAATTATGTTGTCACTATGCTTAGCAACGCCTTCACAAAAAATGATGCACCAAAAGGACAGGATCAATCAGCTTCACGAGATAGCCATTGATGTGTTGCATTCTCGCGAAACAAATATAGTAGAACTCAAGAGAGATAAAAACTTACCGCCGTCTTTATCACTGTCTCGAGCGACAACTGAATCGCCATCTAGCCGATCAGAATTAGAGTCTCCGCTTGGGTCTTGTGGCGGCTTTCCAAACTCACCGACAAGTGAATCAAGCTCAGGTTTTAGCGGCATATTTTCACGTAAACATGTAAAAGGCTCCAGCTCTATGAGTGTTCTAGATCGATTAATATCACCAATATCGGCATCACCAAAATGTATTCCGAAGAAAAAAGGGGGTTCGATCAATACTGAAGTAGGTACAATCTTTAACTTTAGCCCTGAAAAAACAAGAAAGCCTACAAACCTTGAAAAAGGGTCGTTAAAAACACCCTAGTTAGCCGAACGCAGAACACTAGCAGACCCAAGACCCACGGCTTCAGACGAGCTGTCTTTTCGTTTCGGGTTTTAGTAGGACGCACATTCTGTCATCCCCGACTTGATCGGGGATCCATCCTTAATCTTATGGACCCCGGCTCGGAGGCCGGGGAGATGCAGCGTTCATCACCACTACATCCTCAATCCTGGCACATAATCCATAACACAACTTGGCCTGAACAACACACAAAGTAAAACGGTCATGCCCACAGTGACGGCTACATTTTTCCTTGTTAGAAGCTGCTTCGCTAATTCCGAACCAAACGTTGGTTGCTTTTTCTTCTCAGTAAAAAAGACAGCGTGCGAAGGAATCGGTGGCTTCTCTAATTCACGATAAAATACTTGTTCGATTCGGCGAAACTCTTCATGACACTGGATCACCTGTTCTAGTGTATCACCAACAAAAAACACAACGCCCGGCATGTTGAATACGTCTGTTGTTTTAGCTAATTTTTTTCCAAGCTTTCCCCCAAACTTCATACTGTGGTAACCGTAGATGCCTTCGATCCTTGCTGTATCTACATAACGCTGTATTACCACCTCTTTCTTAGCAATGAAAAATGAGGTTAAGGCAAAGCCTTCTTTCGATTTCACTTGACCTCTTTGTATCAGCAATGGCAAAAAATCTGGGTCTAAGTATGTGTTCATTAAAGTTGTTACATGGGTTTGCCCCAGCGCTTGTCTTGTTGCAGACATATCCAGGGTGCCCACAAGGCGTGCATTGATCTCAACCAAGGTTGGCCCGCCTTGTGTTAAAATGACTTCTGTATGCGCCGCACCATAACGCAATCCTGCTGCACGTAACGCTTTAGAGACATACGCTTCTATCCGTTTAAAACGCTTGTCATTTCGTGGAATATTAACAGTATAATCATACAGTGGATTTCCGTCCTGTGTAATTTTATGCGCCGCAATTATATCAACGACGTAGACATCCCTCCCCCAAGAAACGGTATTCACCATAAACTCATCGCCAATCAACTTTTCTTGGGCCACAATACTGTCATTGATCACACCAAAAACATTGGGCTTGCCCAACAAGGAATCCATCGCAACTTTTGCTTCTCGCTCATCATCACAAAAATGCACACCATCACTGCCTGCACTCGATAACGGTTTTACAACGATTGGATACATATTTTCTTGCTTAGCCCAATGCAATACCGTGTCTCTCTTTGAAGCCTTAATCTGTCGCGCATGTTTTAATCCAGCATTTTTCATGGCCTCTTGCATTTCATATTTATCAGTTCTCGCAGCAGAGCGCTTATATTCATTTTGATGCGGCATTCGTAAGGCATGATTCATTTCATCAACAAACGACACCGCGGATTCTGAGCCTGGGATAATGGCTTTGATATTATAAGATGAGAGGCTATTCAACAACGCCTCAAACGAGCTGAAATCAGATTCCTTTATGCTTAACACATAATCTTCTTTATTATGCGGTATCTTTGTCGCTTCGCACCCTTTTGTTAAGAGATGAATAACGGCATCATAACCTTGACCACGAAGGAAAGGCGCTATATATCGCCCAGTAGAAATGCCATTAACGACAACAAATACCGTTTTTTGCTGGTAAGCTCGGGCTGGCAATTTACCCTTTGATTCGCTCATATCTTCTGAATACATGAAAACTCCTTTCACACGACGTTGTTTATACTTATTATAATTAAACTTTTAGGGCAGGATGCCAGAATAGAAAAAACAAGAATACCAGAAATCAAAAACCCAAACCTTAAGGCAAACTTAAGGTGGATTTAAATTTTATACGAATTGCTTATTTTGTATCTTTTGGTTTGCGACTGCGAGGGCCGCGGGCGCGGGGGCTCTGCTTTTTAGGGGGTAAAATAAACCAGTGCTCTTTTGTTATCGGATGAAAATAATCCGCAGCCTCGATCAAGGTCTTCGCTGTGGTTTTCTCAACGGCCGCTATTTCAACACGCACACCTTCTGATTTGAGGTGTTTCACAAGTTCAACGTAATCAGAATCACCAGACATGATAATAATAGTGTCGACCTTATTGGCCAATTGGATGGCGTTAATAGAGAGTGGAATATCTGCGCTTTTATGACAGGGACGAACT
The DNA here is from genome assembly GCA_002469885.1 of Legionellales bacterium UBA7366. Lineage (GTDB taxonomy): Bacteria > Pseudomonadota > Gammaproteobacteria > UBA7366 > UBA7366 > UBA7366. The sequence continues at coordinate 26,348 of DKOI01000122.1, forward strand.
GAGCCGTGATAAAAGTTATGTAAACGCTCCTGCAATTTATTTGATATGTGTTTTCCTTCCCGAAAGTAAACCAGGCGACTGAGCCCGCGGTTAACCAATAGCTTTGGAATCAATGCATCAAAATTGAGCATGGTATTGGTGTCATTTGCTTCAGTATGGATACTGCGTTCAATATTGTTACCGTCAACTAAAATCGCAACAGTTTGGGATATAACAATATTTTCAGGTTCGTTGGGGAGTTCTTTTATATCGTTCATGTAAAGCCTTAATTCATTATTTATCTGATATTATCGCAATTTATGTAGCACTTTGTTGAATTATTTACAGTTTTTATCAAATGTTCTTATCTGTAATCACTTGAAAACAGCCCCCATGATTTAATTTGTATGCCACAGATAACTCAATCACTCGGCAGGATTATTGTGGTTTCTATAACAGTTCCCTTATCGTTATAATCAACAACATAATTCGCATTCGATTCTATTGAAATGACAGAAAACAGTAATGAAGAAACAGGTGAGGACCTGTTGCATAAAATTAACCGGGAAACCTCTAAAGTGGCATGGAGCGAGTTATTGCCTTTCTTTGCTAAAGGAATGGCGATCTATGTCTCGCATAAATTAGATTTAATCAAAGTAGCCACCGTCTTATCTAACGACGATAAGCATCAATTCGAAGAGTGGCTGAAAGACGGTTTGGTTGCCAATGTGAGTGATGAGCAGGCGAGTGCCTGGCATGAAAGCAATGTGACTGTCTGGGCTGTAGTGATTAAGCCTTGGGTGTTGGTTCAGCCCATAGTCGATTAAAGATCACCAATTACGGATTTCAGATGACACGAATAATATTAGCTTTCTTACTAATGAATCTGTTAATGCCTGTTTATGCGGCGGATTCGTATTTAGACGGTGATCAATTACTAAGCAAATGTAGGGAAGCTATAAAGGGAGCGGACGGCGATGCTAATTATAACTCATCAGATACAAATTTATGTTTTGGCTATCTCCAATCTGCAGCAGATACTCATCATGCTTATACAAAATCGGGGCTTGTGGAGCCAATTTTTTGTAGGCCTGAAGGCGTTAGTGTAGGGAAACTTGTTCTTATCGTTGTTAAGTTTCTGGATACTCACCCAGAAGTACTACACAACGCTGCTGGTGGTTTGGTGTCAGCTGCTCTAAGAGAAGCCTTTCCCTGTAGTACCTCATTAGAATGTCCAATGATACCGAAAGAGCAAGCGCCACCGCCACCGAAAGAACAAGAGCAATCAGATCTGATCTACTTGTGACTACGCATTGAACATAAACGATATGTTTTTGCCTATACGAATAATGATTAAATATGGAAAAACCTAAAATATCCGTTCTTTTTGTTTGCATGGGCAATATCTGTCGCTCACCAACAGGCGAGGGCGTTTTTCAACATTATGTTGAACATAATGGCTATGCTGATCAGTTTCAGATCGATTCGGCTGGGACTATTGCCTATCACACAGGTGAACCTGCTGATGCTCGCATGCGTGAGGCAGCTAAAAAAAGAGGCTACCAACTTAAATCTCTTGCACGCAAAGTGACCGAACAAGATATCAATACGTTTGATCTGATTGTGGCAATGGACACGGATAATCTAATTGAGTTGGAATCTCTGGCAGGAGGTTCACAACAATACCTCCGTTTGTTAGGCACTTTTATTGAGGGATATTCAGATAATGATAATGCGCCTTCGGTTCCCGATCCTTACTATGGTGGCGTTGCCGGGTTTGAACAAGTGTTAGATATGATCGAGTCAGCTTGTCCAATGATGATGTCTTATTGTCTTGAGCTATTAAATAAAAAATGACGCTCCAGTCACGAATTGAAGCGGCAATCTCATCTAAGACAGGAAAAGATGCAGAATTTTCTGATAGCAAAAAAGCACAGGGTGGTTGTATTAATGACAGTCAAATTGTGACATTAAAAGATGGACGGCATTTTTTTGTAAAAACAAACCGTGAATCAAAAACCTGCCCCGGTTTATTTGAAACCGAATATGCTGCATTGCTGTTATTGTCCGAACCGGGTGTTATTCATGTACCCAAACCCATAGCCTGTAGTGGTGACTTTATTGTTATAGAACCATTTATTGAAGGGGCGCCAGCTGCTGATTGGCAAGAACAGATGGGCCGTCGTCTGGCTGAGTTGCATGCAGCCACAAAAACAGATCGGTTTGGTTTTAATACAAATAATTATCTTGGTTTGAGCAAACAAATTAATAGCTGGCAGGATGATTGGTTATTGTTCTGGCGCGAACAGAGATTAGGTCTGCAATTAAAACGCTTGGCAATGATTACTGATCGAAACGATCCCATATTAGCAAAGGGTGAAAAACTGATGTCGCGACTCGATTCATTATTAGGTGATATCGAAGAACCCGCTGTGCTTTTGCATGGCGATTTATGGTCGGGAAACGCAGCTGCGAATGAGCAAGGCCAGCCGGTCATCTTCGACCCAGCCAGCTATTACGGTCATCGCGAAGCAGAGATAGGTATGATGCGAATGTTTGGTGGTTTCGATAGCAAGTGCGAAGCGGCATACGCAGAAGTCTGGCCACTACAGGATGGTTCGGAACAACGCATTAGCTTGTATCGTTTGTATCATGAAATAAATCACTTCATTTTATTTGGTTACAACTATTATCAAAGCTGTATCAAGACCATTGATAGCCTAATATAAAACTTAATGGATATACTGACACAAGGTGTTTTGGGTGCAGCGCTGGCTCAATCTGCGGCTAAAAAAGAACATGTTCGCTTAGCGACGATTATTGGATTAGTTGCTGGTGTCATTGCCGATGCTGATATCTTGATACGCTCAGCTTCTGATCCATTACTGTCGCTAGAATTTCATCGTCACTTTACCCATTCAATATTCTTTATTCCTATTGGTGCAGGTATTGCCTTTTTATTGTTGTGGCCGTTTTTACGTAATAAGTTATCTGCGGCTTATCTATACCTTTATTGTTTTATGGGGTATTTGTTGAGTGGTTTTATCGATGCCTGTACCAGTTATGGCACC
>DKOI01000021.1 GCA_002469885.1 Legionellales bacterium UBA7366
CTTCAGCCACTCGGCCATCTCTCCTATCAAGGGCGAGAGTATAACCACTCTCGCACTAAAAATCAAAAAAAAGTAACTAAAATATGGGGTTACGCGCTAGCGTCATTACCGCCTTTCTTTTCTTCTTGGATTCTTTGGTAAATTTCTTCGCGGTGAACAGAGATTTCTTTCGGTGCGTTTACACCAATGCGAACTTGATTGCCTTTCACACCAAGTACAGTCACAGTCACATCATCACCAATGATCAGTGTTTCCCCGACGCGACGAGTTAATATTAACATTTTCCTTCTCCTTGTTATCAGTTAGCGGTTCATCAAGGTCATCCTTAACCAGAACGCTCAACCTTTATACATTTCATCTATAAGATGCCCCAAACAGAGCCTTCGCTCACAGTGAGCCATATTAAAACAATTTAAGACATTTCGCAAAAAGTCTTTTCACTTTATGCGCAGGTCTCACCTATGCCTAAAGCACGTTCTAATACCTCTGGCGACTGAAATAAAGCGGCCGCCAAGCGAACGTCATTTTCCTTGATTAGCGCAGATAATGCAATTGTTGATACGCTTTGCGCAAAAACTTTTATTCCTTTATTTTTCAGAAGATTAAGCAATTTCGGGGCAAAATCACCCGATCTGAGCAAATCACGGTGCACAATCGTCATCATAATATAGCGCTCGCCGCCCATGCCATCGAATAAATCAGCCTTATGACTGATCAAACTATCACCATCTTCAGTCCGAAAAGACACCCCAAACTGAACACCCTGAAAAGCAGCTTCGCCCGTATAATTTAACTTCGTGCCCTCTGAATCTACGAATGTGGGCAATATGCGCATAGGCACAGAGTAACAAATGGCTAACTCTAGTGCGTATGACTGAATAATCCGTGCCCCACCTTCAGATAAAGCCAACATCTCATCAGCCCTCACAAACGGCAAACACTCAGATTCTGGCAATAACGCAGGATCAACCGCGCACACACCCAACACATCCGTATAAAGACGACACTCTTTCGCGTTCAACGCATTCGTTAACGCGACAGCTGTCGCATCAGAACCGCCACGCCCCAAGGTCGTAATCTCACCATCTGCATTCACGCCCTGAAAACCCGCAACGACAGGGACTTTTCCCTTATCTAATGCCGATAAAATAGCATGAGGATGGATTTCTGTAATTTGAGCACAATCAAATTCATCAGTTGTATAAATACCCGCTTCACCCGCTTTAAAGGAACGCGCAGGACACCCTGAAGATTGTAAGGTTAATGTGAGTAAGGACATAGACATCTGCTCACCGCACGTGACCAAGGCTGCAAATTCGCGCCCCTTAGCCTCAGGGGCAACGCCACCTGCTAGATTGAGCAAACGGTTAGTCTCACCGCCCATCGCAGAAACAACGACAACAACTTGATGCCCCTCTTCCCGTGCTCTTATAATTAATTCAACAACACGACTGATATGCTTGGTCGTCGCAAGCGACGTACCACCAAACTTGTATACATATAACGCCATAAATTCCTACAATCTTTCCCTAACCCAGGCCTCAACCGAAGCCAATGCTTCGGGTAACGCTGACACATCCTCTCCGCCAGCTTGCGCCATATCCGGTCGACCGCCACCGCGACCGCCAACTTGTTGCGCTACAAAATTGACTAAGTCGCCTGCTTTTACTTTAGGCATGCAATCCTTAGTGACACCAGCGACCAACTGAATCTTATCACCATTTACCGCCGCAAGCACCACTACAGCCGTGCCTAATTTATTTTTTATATGATCCATTGCATCGCGAAGTGACTTTCCATCAGCTTGCGGCAAGGTTTCGGCCAAAACAAACACACCATTGATATCAATTGCGTTATCAACCAACTGCACACCCGCCTGACTCGCTTGCTTCGCTTGCTCACGCAACTGCACTTTTTCTTGCTCTCGCTTTTCTAAAGCTAACTGCAACTCACGATCACGCTCGGCAATTTCTTCGCATAACACATCAACTGCACCGCCTGTCACCGCCTCAATACGACGCACACCTGAGGCCACACCAGTCTCAGATTTAATTTTAAACTGTGCAATCTCTTTAGTATTAGACACATGTGTACCGCCGCATAACTCTTTGGAAAAATCACCCATAGTTAACACGCGCACTTCATCTGCGTAATTTTCACCCGCTAAAGACAACGCACCAGCAGCACTTGCCGTATCAGGTGTCATTAATTCTGTTTTAACCTCATAGGCGGCTTTAATCGCCTTGTTAACCAACACTTCAATCTGGTCTTTTTCAACTTGCGTCAACTGTGTATGATGCGAAAAATCAAAACGCAAACGATCAGAATCAACTAACGATCCTTTTTGTAATACATGACTGCCCAACACCTGACGCAATGCTGCATTTAATAAGTGCGTGGCGGAATGGTTACACATTGTAGACATGCGAGACTCATGAGCCACCTTAGCCAAAACAGTATCGCCCAAGTTAATCACGCCTTTGACTGACGTCATATGCGCAACCGCATTAACCAACTTAAACGTATCGGTCACTTCAAAGCCACCTAACAAACCACGATCGCCGACCTGGCCACCACTTTCTGCATAAAAAGGCGTCTGATCTAAAACAACAATACCATTCTCATCATTTAATTGATCAACAGACTGCCCATCCACATTAAGCAATTTAATAACACGCCCCTCACTCTCCAAGGTGCCATACCCTAAAAACGCTGACATCACATCAGTAGAAATATCAACATTGTCTTTCATCATAGCTTGCGTACTAAAATCACCGGCAGCGCGTGAACGTGTCTTTTGATCCGCCATGCATTTTTCAAACCCAGCTCGATCAAGAATAAGACCTTTTTCTTTGGCAATCACTTCAGTTAAATCAACCGGAAAACCGTAGGTATCATAAAGTTTGAAAACAACGTCGCCAGTTAAATCTTTCACATCCTGCAACAACGCCATACCGCGCGCTAACGTTTTTAAAAACTGCTCTTCTTCTTTTAAAATAATTTTTTCTATACGCGCTTGATGTTCACGCAACTCAGGATAAGCCGCACCCATCTCTTCAACCAAGGTCGCAACCAACAAATGCATGAACGGATCATTCATACCTAACTGATAACCATGACGAATTGCGCGCCGCATAATTCGACGCAATACATAACTGCGACCTTCATTGCCCGGCACAACACCATCAATAATTAAAAACACCGCCGAACGAATATGGTCCGAAATAACCTTCAACGCATCATCACTTTTATCCGTTACGCTTAACACGCTTGCAGCAGCATTAATCAACGCCTGAAACATGTCAATATCATAATTACTGTGGACGCCTTGCATCACAGCTGCAATTCGCTCCAACCCCATACCCGTGTCAACGGAAGGTGCCGGCAAATCATTCAACGTTCCATCTTGCGCTTTATTATACTGCATAAACACAAGATTCCACACTTCAACATAACGATCGCCATCTTCATCAGGCGACCCCGGCGGGCCTCCTGCAATCTCAGGACCGTGATCATAAAAAATTTCTGTGCACGGACCACAAGGACCCACATCACCCATAGACCAAAAGTTATCTTTATCGCCACAACGCACTAAGCGATTTTTATCAACACCGATTTCATTAATCCAAATCGCGGCCGCTTCATCATCATCCTTATAAACGCTAACCCACAACCTTTCAGCTGGGATTTTTAATTCAACCGTCAAAAATTCCCACGCAAAACGAATCGCATCACGTTTAAAATAATCACCAAAACTAAAGTTGCCTAACATTTCGAAAAACGTGTGATGTCTTGCGGTATGACCAACATTCTCTAAATCGTTATGCTTACCACCCGCACGCACACACCGCTGCGAACTTGTCGCCCGCGGCTTTAACGGTTGAATATTCCCTAAAAAAATATCTTTAAACTGAACCATTCCCGCATTGGTAAACAACAAGGTCGGATCATTGTCCGGAACCAAGGAACTGCTGGGTAATACCTGATGATCGTTTTTTTGGAAATATTCTAAAAACGCCTTACGAATGTCTGCACTCTTCATTTTTCTATAACCTGCTTTATCTCTTCAACCTGAAAACCGCGATATTGCAAAAAATTATTTTGCTTCGCCATATCTTTAAAATTACAGGGCTTAGCTTGCCCAAACTTTTTCTCGCGAACATGCACTGCATTCGCAACCCAGTCGCCTTCATATAAACCTAATCCATGCGCAATATCTGTTTCGCTCACGCCGCGCTCACGCAATTCATTCTCAATACGCAACACCCCAAAACCCGCGCTCGCGCGATGACGTGTATAATGCTCAGAAAATCGCTGATCAGAAAGATAGCCGGCCTTGAGCATGCGCGCTAACGCATCTTCAACTTCGTCCACTTCATAGTGTTTTGCGCACAACTTCTTGCGAAGCTCTGCGACAGAATGTTCGCGGCGCAACAATAATCGCTGCGCCGCTTCTACCGCTGTTTGCATGCTTTACGCTTCCACAGATTCCTCAGCTTCAGCTGTTTCTTCAACTTTCGGCATCACGATATCACGAATCTTAGCCTCCAACTCTTGGGCAAGCTCCGGATGCTCTTTCAAGTAATTGCGTACGTTCTCTTTACCTTGACCAATACGATCACCGTTACAACTGTACCAAGCACCGGCTTTTTCAATTAAACCGTGCTCAACACCTAACAAGATAATTTCACTTTCTCGCGAAATTCCCTCGCCGTAAAGAATGTCGAATTCCGCTTTCTTGAACGGTGGAGCAACTTTGTTCTTCACAACTTTAACACGCGTTTCATTACCGACAATTTCATCACCACGCTTTAACGCACCAATACGACGAATATCTAAACGAACAGAAGAATAAAACTTCAACGCATTACCACCGGTTGTCGTTTCAGGACTACCAAACATCACACCAATTTTCATCCGAATTTGGTTAATGAAAATAACCAACGTGTTTGAACGTTTAATATTGCCGGTTAACTTGCGTAACGCTTGCGACATCAATCTAGCCTGTAAGCCAACATGATGATCACCCATGTCGCCTTCAATTTCAGCTTTGGGTGTAAGCGCTGCAACCGAGTCAACAATAACGACATCAACACCGCCCGAACGCACTAACATATCGGTGATTTCTAAGGCTTGCTCACCTGTATCAGGTTGCGACACCAATAAGTCATCAATTTTAACGCCAAGTTTTTCAGCATAAGTTGGATCTAACGCATGCTCAGCATCCACAAACGCTGCCGTGCCGCCTGCTTTTTGACATTCTGCAATCACTTGCAAGGTTAATGTTGTTTTACCCGAAGACTCAGGACCGTAAATTTCAACAACGCGTCCCTTAGGCAAACCACCTATACCCAACGCAACATCCAACCCTAATGAACCGGTTGAAATTACGCCAGTGTTTAAATTGACCGATGAATCACCCAGGCGCATGACCGAACCTTTACCAAACTGACGCTCGATATTACCTAATGCAGCTGTCAGCGCTTTTTTTCTATTATCGTCCATTCATTGCTCTCCCAAGTTAAGAAATTTATGTGTCCATTAGCATATACTCATTAGGGAAAAACCTCCATCTCCATATTTCGCTTTTACACTGTGTAAAAAGTGGGTTCAGCCTTTAAACGATGTGTCGCGAAATCGCACTAAGTGACGCATTTGTCTATACTTTTTCTCACTCTTAATAAAACCTTAAGGTTCCAGAAGCGCTTTCCCCGTATGATTTCACAGAAAATAAAAAATCATAAATGAATAACAGATGCACAAATAAAAAGGAAAATAAAGATGGATAATACAGGATTACTGGGGCTTGGCACTGTACAAGAAGAAACAGAACGGCATAACAACGACCGCCACTACAAAGCAAAAAAATTATTTATTAAATACCGCCTATTCCTCGAACTCACCGGCTTACCACGATTTGTCTATTGGGCAATCTGCGCTAAAGACTATAATTGGGCAATCTGCGCCAAAGACTATATAAGTGCGCCCATTACCAACGCAGAAGACCCTATCGATGTTGAATCGCAAACTGCAAATTCGTGCCCCGCTCTAAACAAAGAAAATGCATTAGGCGCATCTTCACAGTTTTTCGCGCTAGCAACGTCTATGTTTTCAGTTGCAGGGCCATTTCTCATTGTATCATTACTATCACTAGGACACCTTCAGAAAAATCTCATCGGCACGAGCGCCAGCGATCTTTACAATGGCGATAACTGGCACAAACCCTCACTGAGCATTCCGTTAAACTTATTATGCGGAACTTATGGATTCTTCTTTGCTGCACGGTGCAGTCAAATTATCAACGGGCACTTCGTTGCAGATTATTTCACGCAACTCTATGATCGGATGTTCAAGCGCGGGTTCGTGAGTGGACTGGCAATGACAACCTTGCTCTGCACTGTCGGCGGTGCTTCTGCACTCATCCAGTACTACATGGGAGTTGCCGTAGGCGAGAATATTTGGCCCCCACTAGGCTATCTCTTGGGCGGCATTAACTGGGTCGTTTATAACATGACGCGCTCTATTGGCGTTTATGATAGTGCTTATGCCTGGGCCACAGGCGCACTCAGCCGCAACCTTGCGATTCAAAACTTCGTCTGCGCTGATTTGAAAAATGAAAATGACAGGCGTAAGGGCGAAAGCTTACTCGTAGACAACCAAGAAAGGTATACTGACCTTGAAAGCTTACGTGCCTATAACGATTTTGCTAAAGGCAAAGAAAACAACTACAGCTCAAGCGCAAGAATAAGAATAACACTCGGCGTATTACTCTTCACAATGTACGCCTTTTCAATGGCGGGATACACGGGATTTGACAATGCAAATAATGCCGCATTACACCAACCCATCCCTGAATCAAACGAAGAAGAAATTGGCTACGCCGTTGCATTTCTCTCTGCTATTTTTTACGCTAAAAGCACTATTTTTCAACCCCTCTTTGACGCAAAAAAAGAGCGGTCAGATAAGTTCCAAAAGAACAAAGAAAGCTATATGCTTGAAAACAATTGCACATGGAAAAAATTACTGGAAAAGGGAAACACGCTTGATTTATCAGTCGCGCTTTTCTCTACTTTGGGCGTGCTACTCCTCACTTACAAAACCATTGATTCAAACTCCGCTTATATTGACGCCGTAATAGACTCGGAGTCTGATTTTTCACAGGTGGCTCAACTTTTTGCGACCGCATTTGTCAG
>DKOI01000078.1 GCA_002469885.1 Legionellales bacterium UBA7366
CAAGGACATGGTTCGCTTCTGGGGAAAACTGTTTGGCATCAACTTTGCGATGGGAGTCTTAACGGGGCTCACCCTGGAATTCCAATTCGGTACTAACTGGGCGTATTACTCTCAATACGTAGGTGACATTTTTGGCACCCCGCTGGCAATTGAAGGCTTGGTTGCTTTTATGCTCGAATCCACCTTCTTAGGGCTTTTCTTTTTCGGTTGGAACAAGCTCAGCAAGTACCAACATTTGTTTGCCACCTTTTGTTTAGCCTTCGGCTCAAGCTTATCAGCCCTCTTTATTTTAATTGCAAATGGTTACATGCAACACCCTGTCGGATCCGCTTTTAACTTTGAAACCATGCGCATGGAGACGATCAGCTTACTCCCAATCTTTTTCAGTCGTATCGGCCAAATTGGATTTGCGCATACGATTCTTGCGGGACTCGTTACGGGGTGTGTATTTGTACTCGGCATCAGTAGCTATTACATTGTCAAAAAACAAGATCTCGATTTCGCCAAACGCTCGTTTGCCATTGCTGCAGGCGTCGGAATAGTCGCCTCATTTATTGTGATGGTGATGGGGGATCAAAATGGATTAATCGTCAACGAAGATCAACACGCAAAACTCGCTGCCATGGAAGCTGAATGGGAAACGCAAACGCCGCCAGCAAGCTTTAATCTAATCGCCTTCCCGAGCCAGAGCGAGGAGCGAAACTTATTTGCCATTAAAATTCCAGCCGTTCTTGGCCTGCTCGTCACACATTCTACTGACACAGCCATTCCTGGGATTAAAGAGATCATCAAAACCAATGAGGCCAGAATTCGCCGCGGCATGACTGCTTACAAGCTACTGGTTGATATGCGAGAAAACGGGGCCACACCTAGAACGGTCGCTGCCTTCAATGAGTATAAAGATGACTTAGGATACGGATTATTATTAAAGCGTTATACAGACAACGTTGTTGATGCTACCCAGGCACAGATAATTAAAGCCTCGAAGGACACCATTCCAAATGTTGCGGTCATTTATTGGAGCTTTAGAGTCATGGTTGGCTTCGCACTCATCATGTTCTTTATGTTCATTTACGCATTTCTCGGCGTCATCAAAAAAACGATCTGGGAAAAGACATGGTTTTTCCGCTTGGCGGTTTACTCCATTCCAATCCCCTTCATCACTTGCATCTTTGGCTGGTTTGTCACGGAACACGGTAGACAACCTTGGACCATCAGCGGCGTTTTACCCACAACGCTGAGCTCCTCATCGCTTAGCGTCTCTGATCTCGCGCTAAGCCTATTTGTATTCGTCGCTTTTTATACGGCACTGTTCATCACTGAGCTTTACTTAATGTTCAAGTACGCACGTCGCGGACCGAGCTCATTACATCTCGGAAAATATCACTTCGAAACTTCAAGAGGTAATGAATAATGGAAGCATATTCAACCTTGCAAATGTTAGGATGGTTAACCGTTGGCATCGCCATGTTTTTATTTGCTGTCACTGGCGGCTTTGATTTCGGTGCAGGAATGCTAGCGCCTTTTATCGGAAAAACAGATGAGGAACGTCGTGTTGTTATCAACACCGTTGGCCCCACATGGGATGGAAATCAAGTGTGGCTGATTACAGTGGGCGGATTGTTATTTGCAATTTGGCCGCGTGTTTATGCGGCTGCATTTTCGGGGTTCTATTTTGCAATGCTGCTCGTCTTATGGGCTTTATTTTTAAGACCTGTGAGCTTTGAGTATCGCCATCAAATTAACTCTGAGAAATGGCGCACGTTCTGGGATTGGGCGCTTTTCACGGGCAGCCTCGTTCCTAGCTTAGTCATCGGTGTCGCCGTGGGGAACTTACTCCTAGGCGTTCCCTTTCATTACGACGAAATCAGTTTGCGCTTTTTCTATGACGGTAGTTTTTTCGGCTTATTTCGCCCACTACCGATCGTGACAGGGCTTTTCTGTGTAGCCATGATGGTTATGCACGGATCAGCGTACTTGCAGCTGCGCACTGAAGGGATCGTGCTACAACGGGCAAAAGCAACGCTACTCTATTCAAGCCTAATCGTGATCGCTCTTTTCCTTGTCATCGGTTTTTGGTTAGAGTTTGGGGTTAAGGGATACCTACTCATTAACCCTCACGGAAAAATGCTATTACACCCACTTGTGAACCACGTAGAGCTACGCACGGGCGGCTGGCTGATCAATTATCAGAAACATTACTGGATTATTGCAGCTCCAATAGCCGCCATAGTAGGCGCTGTACTGACCAGCCTGCTAAGTAGATACAACTTACGTTTCCTCGCATTTTGTTCTAGCATTATTAGCGTGCTCGGCATTATATTCACCTGGGGCCTCAGCATGTTCCCGTTTATCATGCCATCGTCAAGCGCTCCATCACAAAGCTTAACGGCATGGAACGCAACAAGCTCTACCCAATCGCTCAATGGCATTTTGCTTTGTGCAGCCGTGATGCTACCGATCATTTTTATTTATACCGGATTTGTTTACCGGAAATTATGGGGCCGTGGCGAACGCATGTCAGTCGGGCGCGTTACGCGTGAATCGCATAATCTTTATTAGAGGATAACAGGATGTTTTATATTATTTGGATCGTGAGCACATTTACTGCAGTTGGTGTTGGGTTGTATTTGTTGAAGTATGTAGATTAAGCTTTCCGGCATCCCGGCCTTGAACCTGGACCCAGTCTTATCATAATGGACCCCGGATAATGCTTCGCATTTCCGGGGCGACGGAAGTGCCATCATCCCGACTTTAAACTTTCCGTCATCCCGGCCTTGAGCCGGGATCCATCTCAATCAACTACTCAGACGCAATCGAACCAATGCCAACACCCGGATCGATATCCTGCCCGTAATTAACACCGTCAACTTCAAAACCAAACAAATTATAGAAGTCATGTCGATAACCTTTAATGTCTGAAACCGATTCTAGGTTACCCGTATCAACCGATTTCCAAAGATCAAACACTTCAGCTTGAACATCATCTTGCATTTCTTTTTCATCAATGCGGATTCTACGCTCATCATCAACAGGCACAGCAGAACCTGCGTAAAGCTTATCTGAAAACAAACGATAAATTTGCTCAATACACCCCTCATGCAAGCCCTTTTCTTTCATCACTTTAAACATCAATGAAAAGTATAAAGGAACAATAGGAATAGCTGCACTGGCTTGAGTCACCAACCCTTTATTCACTGAAACAAACGCATGACCGTTGCATGCCTTCTGTAATTGCGCTTCTAACGCATCAGCTGTTTTTTCCAAATCAACCTTCGCACGGCCAATCGTACCTTCACGGTAGATAGCACGCGTTAACTCCGGACCAACGTAAGAATACGCAACGGTTTGCGCGCCATCAGCTAACACGCCCGCTTCTAACAAGGCATCAACCCACATTCTCCAATCTTCACCGCCCATCACAGCAACGGTGTTATCAATGTCTTCTTGATTGGCAGGATCTAAAGTAATGTCACTCACCTCACCGGTCATGACATTCACCGTTTTATTGGTTGTGCTGTCACCAATAGGTTTTAACGTTGAGTTAAACACGTCGCCTGTTTTCGGATGGATACGCCTTGGGGACGCCAACGAATACACAACCAAATCAACGCCTTCAGGCCAGTCAGCTTTGATCATGTCAATCGTTTGCTGCTTGATGTCGTCAGAAAAAGCGTCGCCATTAATACTTTTAGCGTAAACACCCACTTGATTAGCCTGAGCTTCAAATGCAGCGGAATTATACCAACCCGCAGAAGCCGTACGCTTGCCTGAGGCCGCTTTTTCAAAGAAGACACCGATAGTGCTAGCACCAGCACCAAAGGTTGAAACAATGCGACTGGCCAAGCCATAACCTGTAGAAGCACCAATCACTAATACACGCTTTGGCCCTGTCGTAATTGATCCTTGCTCTTTAACATACGAAATTTGATTTTTAATATTCCCGGCACACCCTTCAGGATGCGCAGTGGTGCAAATAAATCCGCGAACTTTAGGTTCAATAATCATTTTATATCCTCTTATTCATATTCTATTTTGGCTTCATCAAGCGCTGTCTTGCTATACAAAGCATATTCTAAATGCCCAAACTCAATGGCAAACTGTTCTTTAATTTGATCATCAGTCACCAACACCTCATTACTTTTTTCTGCTTGCAAACCTGTGACCAACACAATGGTATAGTCGCCTGAGTCGTGTGGATACATCGTAATGTTTTTCTCTGGCTGGTCAGCTTTGTATTGAACGCCAAAAACAGCGCCGATAATTTCAGGATCAACCTCTTCGTTATTACGCGCAATATAACCAATCTCGTTAACTGACAAGTCATAAGCGCCAGCAGCTTCTTGGATCGATTGACCTGCTTGAACGTCATTTACGATTTTTTCAGCCAACTTAATCACGTGCTTTTGCTGCTTAACCTTCACCAACTTTTCTTTAATCACCGGCTTAATACTGTCAAAAGGTTCTGTCTGTGCAGCTTTCGAATCCTTCACTCTAAGCGCCACATCAACACCGGTTGAGACATGAATAACTTGAGAGTTATTACCATCGCGCAACACATCATCAGAAAACGCAGCGCTCAACACAAAGGCATTACTCAACAAGCCTTTCTCTTCGCCTTCTTTAGAAAAATAGTCAGTGGACTGAACTGTTAGGCCTAGTGCTTTAGCAGCAGGCTCGAGCGACTCTGGCTGTTCAAACGTGATGTTTGTCATTTCATCAACTTCGACAGCATAACGCGCTTGAGCGTTTTCACGCTTATAGTCGATAAGCGCCTTGTCTTTTGCTTCGTCAAAACTAGCCACGCTCTTTGGTGTTGAATCCTCCAACACATACACATCGTAACCTGACTGCGTATCAACTGGCTTTGTCATCACATCTTTCTGCGTTAAAGCATCAAGCATTGTTGGAGACAATTGTAATCTCGTCACCCATTTTGTTTCAATTTTAGCATCAGGGTAAAGACCCGATAACGCGTCAATATCATTAGACATTTTAATGTTTTCATTAATTTCAAATAAGTCTTCACTATCAATATGCAGTATCTTTAAATGCATTTTAGCAGGGGTTGAATACTTATCAATATTTGCCTCGAAAAACCCTTCCAGCTGTTCTTGCGTAGGATTGATAGACTGAGCAAGTGCATCCGCAGAAAGCTCGATGTATTCAATTCTCACTGTTTCAGGCGTTGCAAACTCATGGAGGTTATCTTGATAATATGAACGCAATGCCGATTCAGGAATAACGATATCGGTTGCGTTAAAATATTGTAATGGCACTTCAATCGTCGCCACTTCTCTTGTTTGGTTGATTAAGTTCGATGCCAATGAAACATCTTGCGGCAATGCAAAAGTTGAAATTACGTAACTTAATTTAATTTGATTGATTAGCTCTGACCGCTCAACTGCTTGAACAAAGCTTTGTTCTGAATAAAGGCCTAAACTTAAGAATTGCTCGAATCGGGCATCTGAAAAACGACCGTCAACCTGAAACTCAGGCAAAGCACGCACCGTTTGTGTAATCTGAGCCGGCGCAACAACGTATCCTGAATTTCTTGCTGCTTGCATTAGCGCTTCACTCGCCACCAAGTCTTGCAGAGCGCGCTTTTTAAGCCCCTCCTCAACGATCGGTGTAAACTTGAATTCATTATTATACTGCGACATCAAGGATCGTCTCATACCGTCATAGGCCTTTGTGACTTGGTTTTGACTGATCACCTCACCATTGACCTTAGCAACACTCCCGCCCCTCATAGAACCACCAAAATAGGAGTGAACACCCCATAATGCGAAGGTTAAACAAATTACAGCAACGATTACCCACGAAAACCAGCTTGTCGACCAATCACGGATGTTTTGAATCATCAGATATCCTTAATAACTACCGAAAAATCAACCGATATAGTAGCACAGAATACCGTGTATAAAACCCCCGATAACATCAAGGAGTTAGACCGAATAGCACAAACCAAACTACAAACGGTAATTTAATCCCTTTTTGGTGTCAATCACGAGAAAGCTGTGTTATATTAGCTCAGAAAAAGCAATTAACAACCATAAAATCAACGGGTTATATGTTAACCGCGCAAAACGAGAGCTGAGTATGCAAAAGTTAGATATTGAACCTGTAAAACGGGTCGGCATTGCTTCGAAAAATGAATTGCGAGCGGGAGAAAGGGTCTTTCTCGTAGGTGGTAGCTTACTCGCATTTACGCTTTTTCGTAAGCCATTAATTTCCAAACTACTCAAGCTAAATGACACCTCGGTTCATTGCATCTACTGGGGAAACGCTGGCAATGAAAAACACCCGCTCGAACACTCAAACCTGCACTGGGTCAATTTAGAAGGCGACAACCTCAACAGCAACCCCCTATCTGATCTTAAAGCCATTCGCGCACTCGTTAAATTAATACGCGCTAACAAACCAACAAAAGTAATGAGCTTTAATGCAAAACCCATTCTGTACACATCACTACTATGCAAAATTTTCTCCACTAAATGCAAAACACTCGCTTTGATGGAAGGATTAGGAAAAGGCTTAAACTTCCTTAGTGATCTAGAGAAAAAAACTTTTAAAAAATCAATCTTTAAGTGGGCAACGCATTTTGTTGATCGCTGGATTGTGCTAAACAGACGCGACAAAAATATTATTCGCAGCATTCATATTCACAATCATTCACAAACCATATTAAACGGCATTGGAATTGACCTAGAAACCTTCTCAGCCCAGTCTCCTGAAAAACTGTTTGATAACCACAAGGTGATTTTCGTGGGTCGATTAATTCCCGAAAAAGGAATTCGTGAATTTGTTGAAATTGCACGTCGCGTCAGAGAATTTGATATGCGTTGGACGTTTGAAATTGCAGGCCTGCACGTTGAAGGCAGCGGCATTTCAAAAGAAGAAATAGATGACTGGGCGAAGGCTAGACTGATTAAACGCTGTGAACGCATCGATGATATTGAAGCCTTTTACAACAGCGGGTCTATTTTATTGCTGCCAAGCTACTATGATGAAGGTATGCCTGCAACCATCATGGAAGCACAGGCTTGCGGACTCCCCTGCCTTGTGAACAATACGGCTTGCTTGCGTGGCGCAATCAAAGAAGGTGAGACAGGTTTTTTCATTCCACACACCAATACTGATATGTGGGTTGAAAAGATTAAAGAATTGTCTGACATTGAAAACTACAAACGTTTTTCAATCGCATCAGCAGAACGGGCAACAAAAAAGTTTAATGAAAATAAAACGAATAAAAAAATTTTACGAATGATCTTTAATTCTGATATTGTCATTCAAAAACTAAAAAACAAATAATCCGGCTTAATCGATCTCACACATAAACTGGACTTCTCTCACACCCGTGAGAAACGTCACATCATGATCTTCATCAAGGGTATCGTCAGTATCAATTACATGACATGTTGCAGGCAACCCATTTGATTTTAATGGAATTGGAAGCGTCATATCGTCAGTGCGTTTTGAAAATTTATAAACATGATCACGATCATCGTCATAATACATATAACCGCAAACCAAAGACTGCTCTTCATCATTGTTTAGATCAACATCATTCTCAACAAACGCATAGTGATAAGAACGAAGCTCATCACCCACACTGGCTTCACCCGCATTCCAGCCATTCTTATTCGCTTTAATCTCTTCACCTGGCACATAAGGGCAGGTATAGATTCTTTCGTCAGCTAGCGCGCTAAATGAAATGGATAAAGCAAGTAACGCAGCGCAGATTTTAGTGGTTTTTAACACGAGGTTCCTTCCTGTATAAAATAGAGATCTATTTTATTATTTTAGGCTTAAGACAAACAACGGTCAAGCATGAAGGCGCCAGGCGGCGCCCTCATCCAGAGCTAATCAATGACTACTTAGCCATATCCTTAGCTTTATCATGCAATTTCTGTGCTTGATCAGTCATATGATCAGCTGCGTCACGTGCTTTATCATGATAATCCGAAGAATCATTGCCATCAGAACACGCAGCGATACCAAAGGTCATCACTGAGGCAACAGCTGTCATAGAAGCCATTAAAACGATGTTTTTCACTAATGAACGAGATGTAGAGTTATTTTTCATAAGAATATCCTTATTACGCTAATTACAAGAGCTCTATTCAAGGCCTTACCGAAAACAAAAGGTAAAGCCCTGTGATCATTTTGTCATCACCCGCTAAGCAGGTCAAGTCAGGAGCAATCAACGCCCTTCTATAAAGCACAAATTAATGTAAAAATAACACTTGCGCCTGACGTTACGTCATACCTTATTCTCTCTATCTAGGAGGTCACACAATGAAACAATGGTACGCAAACGAGTTAAGTAAGATCGCGCAAGTCTCTGTGCGAACACTGCACCACTACGATCGGATTGATTTACTCAAACCGAGCTTGCGATTAGCCAATGATTTTCGTGTGTATTCCGAAACAGACTTATTAAAATTACAGCAAATTATAGCGCTTAAAGTGTTTGGGTTTACGCTAACTCAAATTAAAACCTTGCTAAATGATGATGCGGATCTTATTAAACAGCTAACTGTTCAATCAAGTTTTCTGCAACAAAAAGCAAAGTCGTTGCTAGAGGCAAGCAAAACACTTGAAGGTGTTATATCAACCTGTAAAAAAGATGGGTCTATAGCATGGAAAAAACTATAGAACTAATAGAGGTATATCGTATGACACAGAAACTAGAACATCCTTGGGTATCCGAGGTTTTAAACAAAGATGAAATTAAACAATTTGCAGAATTTGAAGCGTCGCTTAAAAAACGCGGAGCAAAAGCAGCAGAAAAGTTTAAAGAAT
Organism: Legionellales bacterium UBA7366; assembly: GCA_002469885.1. Classification (GTDB taxonomy): domain Bacteria; phylum Pseudomonadota; class Gammaproteobacteria; order UBA7366; family UBA7366; genus UBA7366. The sequence goes on from DKOI01000078.1 coordinate 8,809, forward strand.
CTTGGGTGGCGTTAATGGATGAAATCGAATCTCATCTAAAAGAAGATCCAAGGAGCGAAGTCGGTGTCGACATCGGCAAACGTTGCATGGAAATGGTCAATGCACACTACGGAATAGAACACATTAATCTCAGAACAAAAATTTGGGAAAATGGTTTTATGAATGAATCAAAACGGATGTCTCACGGCTTATCAAAAGACGTGACAACCTGGCTTGAAAAAGCTGTTGATGCGTACTGGCATGATCGCGCTTACGCAATCTTAAAACAAGTTGGAACAGCACCAGAAATACGGTCTTTAAGAGATTGGAATCAATTGCTAGAAGACATGTATGGCACGGATGAAAATCGAAAATTGCAATTGCTAGACGTCGCGTTAAACGATATCAATATAAGCGAAAATGCAAAGGAATGGCTTAAGAAAAATTACGCTTAAACAAGAACGCATCCCGGCTATTTGCCGGGGTGTGCTTTTAGGCATAACACGTCGCGCAATGAAGTCTATTTTTTACCCGCATTAACAATGGGCTGATCGGAACCGCCAGCTTTCTTAGATCGCTTCTCAGCGCGTTTCTCTTTTTGGGACTTCTGGGGCGCTTTCTTGGTGGTTTTCTTAGCATTATGTGACTTAGCCATGGGTAACTCTCCTGCTTGGATAGAACGTGAAGCTCAACTGCTCTATAAACAATTAAGCACTTACGATATTTTAACACAGCATATACAAAAAATACACTCTCCTTAAGACTGCCTTAAGCTTCAGCTGAGCTGATAAAACAGATTGAAGAAAAAAGGAAAAAACAAAACGCTGCAATTAAGACTCACGCCTTAGAATGCGGTAAAGCTGCACGTGAATTGATTCTACAATACTACGACAGCCCGCTGAATAATGGTAAAAAACTCAAACGAGAAATTTATGAGGCCGTTAACAGAGGAGATTATGAAGCGCCTAGTCCAGCGTAGAAACATTGATATAGATGAACCCCGGATAATGCTTCACATTTCCGGGGAGACGGATGCCTGCCAGCCCGGCATCATCTACCCCGTCATCCCGGCCCCCGAGCCGGGATCCACACATAAAATTAATCTTAACTCAGCGAACCCAACCAAGATCCAAGCAACCTTCCAAACACATCCGGCTTCGCAAACGGCACAAAATGCGCTGAGCCTTTAATGATTTCCAAATGCGTATTTGGAATATCGTCACTAAGCGATTTGGCATTTTCTAAAGAAGTACGCTGATCTTCTCCACCGCGCACAACCAACGCTGGGCAAGAGATTTCAAAAAGATGATCAAAGGCTTTATCCATATTAATGATCGCACCGTACTGACGCATAGCAAGATCAGCGCCGACATCATACATCATGTTTTTGATCTGATTAACCAATACCGGATCTTTAGCACCCTCCTCTGTCAAATAAAGCGGAATCGAATCATCAACATACTGTTCAAAACCACCTGAATTCATCACATCAATTGCCTTGCGCATTGCATCTTTAGTTGCATCAGGCAAATATCCATCAGTCGTGCTCAGCAAAACAAGGCCCGAAAAAAACAAACTCGGCTCCTTACTCATCCTAAGTCCTTTTCAGTGCAAATATGAGACCATTCAATAATCCTACCATAACGAATCTAAATGCGTCACCCGCCAGAGAGAAGCTCGCCATCAGGCACTCAATTTGTTAAGATGACGCAACAGTGGATGTTGGAGGAAAACGCTAAAATGATGAAAAATAAATCACAACGAGAAGCACTCATTACTGCCTATGCAGCACTGTGCAAATCAAAGCCTGAATCGCGAGCTGATACCAAAACAAAATTCAAAGCCGTGATCAAGTCGCCAGAAAAAACCACCATCATGATCAACCTCTACTTGGCGGGATATAAACTTCTACCACAAGATTGTTTGGACTTAATTTTAGCCCAATCTAAAAAAGAAATTAATCTAATCAATGACGGCGTGGAATACCTCGCAAAAAAAGACGTGACGCCGCTACCAAAAATACAAGCACTAATCTCCTTTCTCATCGCTTTATCAGCCGAACCGCTAAGGCCTTCACAGCAAGTAGAAGCTTACGTTAAAGCCATTAGCTTTCCAAAAAAATATCCTTTCAATTCTTTTTTTCCTGCAGAAACAAATCAAATACCAATTGAAAAACAGCCGTCAAAAACCCCAAGCCCAAACTAAGAACCACCAAAGCCTTTACCGAGTGTAGATGGCTGAATCTCAGCGCTCTCAGCTTCATTATTATGAGTTGATGCGGGCTCAAAGAAACCCACCCCCCTTACACTTGATCTTCGCTCCTGTATTTCTTCATCAATAACTTCAAGTCTTAAAATCGAAGTATCGTATTGTTCTGCAATCGCTGTTTGATCTTGAAGCGCGCGATCTATCTTCGCCTGCAAACTTTCTATCACATCCAATGAACCAGGGCTGGCTTCCACAGCAATATGCAGCGCTTCTTTCGCCAACATATGAACCTCCAACGCATCTTGCAGCTGCCCCTTTAACGCATCACGCTCACCGATCAACTCCTTACGCTCTAAGTGTAACGCTTCTAAACTTTTAGACTCTCTTTTCTGCTCAACGGGAGAAGCAACTTCGCTTTCTTCAGCCTCCAGTTCTTCGTACATATCACGCAACGCATCCTCACGATCTTTTGCTCTTCTCGTCTCTAGCACGAGCTCTTTGTCCGAACGCATTTGTAAATCAGCAAACCAGCCGTAACAACCAGAACTAAGCACATTTGGATTTGTGTCTAACTTTCCAGTTTCAACATTTTCCCTAATATAGAGCGCATCTTCTAATCCTCTTAAGCTTTCGAGCGATTTCTCGTAGGTCTTTCCGGCCGTTCTAACGGGCAACACTTTTTCTATACCCGCTTTCGGACGGAGCGTTTGCTTAATCTCATCTTCAATATCTTTGAGCGTAAGTGACTCATACTCTTCAGGGTTAGGCAGATATTTGAATAACGAAATTAAACCCCGATAGACAGGCTCCTCGCCCTCCTCAACTAACGATTTATCATAATTAATCAAATCCTCTCGCAATTCGACGAAAAAATGAAGCACCCCATATAGGTCGTGCTTTTGTGTATAAGCAGTTTTCCCCTGCTGCAACTCAGCTGGAAGATGATCTGCAATACGAACGCCCATTTCACCGACAAGACGTTGATGCTCAAAATCAATCAAAGATGATTGCCCACGAAAGCAAACATTGGCTTTCTTCATATCAAGATGCACACTTTGTGGATTTTCATGTTGAAATTTGTATAGCGCAGAAATCATTTGCAACCCACACCAACCAATCGTGCTTCGCATTGTGTGCGGAAGCTTTATCGCTGCGTTCAAATAATAAATCAAAGAAATCCCTTTATCTGGCATGACAAGGAATGGGACATCCTCCTGGGTATGCAACAGCGCGCAACTATTCTGATTCACTTGATTTGTTGTTTTGCTTTCGGCGACGTATGTTTTCTTAACATGCTTAACAGCACCGGTAAAACGCTCAGTCAACTCTCTCTCATCTCGCTCAGCGCGCGGCTTATTGTCAACTGCAACTTCAGGACTATCCCTTTGTGACGAAAGCCAAGGCATTTTCACAACCAAACCAGTTTGATTACCATGGCTATCTACAAGATAAAAAACTTTATTCCTGTCTTCATCTTCACCAAAAGGATCGGCATCCGTTCCTAAGCTGTATTCGCCTCCCTTAGCGTCTTGAAAAATAAAATGATCCTCTTCACGTTTAACAGAAACAATTGAATTGGCCAGCATATCGATCCCCCCCCGAGTACGGCTCTTTGTTTTGTTAAAGTATAGCACAGAACGCGCCTTTCAACCTGACTGATTGCGAAAGTAAATCAATGCGTTAAAAGCTGATATTTAAGTCATGAAGCAAACTAAACGTCTTACATGACCTTTAAGGTTCCCTTAAGGTTTCCCTTAACACCTTCTGATACCATACGTCGCAAGAAAGCCAAGCACGATAAAGGTTAGGTAAAAGGAAAAACAGATGATCAACAATAGAGCCTACGAAGAAAAAACTTCATATCTAAAAACAATTGAAACATTGCGAGAGTTAAAAATTGATAACCCTGTAAGATCCACTTTGCAACTTATTAATGATGCCGCAAAGAACCCAACGCTTAGTGAAACCGAAAAACAATCGCTGCTAGAAGAAAAAACAAGAGCAATCCATCGCATTAAATGTTTATATGACTTAAAGACAAAAGACAAAAAATAACGCATAACGAATCTCTAGGCGCGACTCTCAACAGCGACGCACTCAGATTTTTCAACGCGATTAATAAACACAGTGAATTTGCAAATACTTCTATGCAAATTTCAAATGGGATTGGTGAGCAATACAGAATCAAAGCTGAAGAGCTAACAAAGCCTCGCTTTAGATGGAAAGATACCGCCATCGCTCAACTGACCTGTATGCTACATAGATTTGAAATACTGGATGAAGACGCGCTAAAAAAATTAACGCAAGCAGATATAGGATCACTGACAAAAGAACACAGTGATTCCTGGAAATTAAACGGCATCAAAATAACATTCCTAGCGAAGTTGTTATCTGGCATACAAAAAGCCAATCCAGACTTATCAGCTAAACAACTACTTCGTTTTGCGAGCGCACTTCAGCATCACATAAGTCGAGATAACGATATAAACACGGTAGTGCCACTTTTTGGATTATCGATCAACAAGAAATTTTGCAAAATGGCGAGACATCTGCCCGAGTTAAGCGAAAAAAAAGGCACCCCACTCTTCAAAATTGAAACGAACGGCGCATTCACAAATTTAATCGCCACGCCCGAGCTAAGTGCAGCGCTTAAGCAAGCCAAAGAAGAAGAGACGCTAAGGTTAAGATATCTAAATTTTGCTAATGACGCACTCAAGGCAATCATGGCAACGTTACTATGCCGACCTGATACGCCTGCACTGCTATCAACAGCATACTTAGCATACTTAGCAGGCTTAATCGCTATCGCTACTGCGTACAAGGCTAAGAGTGTAGACAGAATTGCTATTGCCTCACTTACCGTCTATGCGGGAATAATAATGATTGCTAACACTGAATCCTTTCTAAGATATCCTGCTTATATAGCAGTCTTAGCAGCGAATCTCGCTTTTTCGCTACACAAAATTCCTGGGTTCAACAATCAAGAAGTCATTGCCAACAAACGCTTATCACCAAAGGCTATTCCATTGTCACTCTGGAAAAATTTTGATAAATCCTATGCGGCATTAATAACATTAATTCTATTCGACATAGAATATTCGGCCAAAGAAGAAAGCACGCAATCGAGCGTTATAACACCCACTCTATCAGCTACCCTCATAACAGTGCTGCCAGCATTTATGCTTGCAATCAAAGCAAAACTAGTTGGCATTGATATTAGGATAAAAGCACACAGCGAGAAGTTTCTATTTAACAATCTATTGCTCGTTTGCATGGCGGAAGAAGCAACGTTTAGATTGCTTCTTCAAGGAGGGCTTGAAAAAATCATGCCAGCACCTGTCGCCCTAACATTGGCGTCCACGGCATTTGGATAAGCGCACCTCAAAAGTGGAACCACTTACGCAGGGATTGCCACGATAGCAGGATTCGGTTATGGCTACGCCTATCAATCTGCAGGATTACGCGCAAGCGTTCTCACGCATTTTGCATTTAATGCGATACACTTTCTTTGCTGCACCTACCCAATGCTTGATAACAAACAAAAAGCCGCTCCGAAGGTATCAGAGCATAAGGCGCCAAGCGTCAGCGAAGAGCGCGTTACTGAAGTTGTAGCACCTAGCCTCGCTAGAGCTTAGATCTAGGCGCATAAGAGTCACAGCGAGCTTGAGTTAACGCTTCAGCTCGCTTAAACAAACTTACGGCATGGTTAAGCATATAAACCTTTTCTGATTCATTGTGAACAAAGCCAACGACCGAGCTTGGATTTTCACTCAATGATTGATCGCCTGCTGGCCGCAACTTAGTTTTAATCTCAAGACAAACACGATTAAGCTCTTCATCGCTCGACTCACTTTTATTTGTGAGTTTATCGTTAAGGATAACGGAAAAAATTCGGAATAAGGATAGCTTAGGTCTTACGTTAAACAACCCAAGCAAAAAGGCGTGTAATTGAGCGTCAGATTCAGATAATGTACTTTGTTTTAACATTGTTTTTCTCCTCTTTTTTGAAATTTAATTTTAGCACATCTTATGGCGCTGAAGCTTCTTCCGCCCGGATAAAAACCTAGAATACCATAGAGGGGTAAATGCATAGCACCAAAACAACAGCCTGCGGAATGTAAGTATAGGGTCAAACACAATGGAAATGATATCTAAGCGCTCAAACAATGTAATAAAACAAACAGGAGAATATCATTGAATTTATTTGGATGCTTCAAAAAAAAAAAAAAAAAAAAAGGACTTAAGCAAAAGAAAACCTAGGCCTTATCATACCGGCAGAACAATTGGCGAAATAGAACCAGCAGAGCTCAACTTAGCCCCTGCATCACCTGAAGCGCAACCAAAGCACATGCACCTGCCCAAACCTGCAAGCATTGAATCTCCACATATTTTAATGCTAAAGAAATAACATGTGATCTGATACAGTTTATGGGGCCTGACTCTCCCGCCTAAACGGCAAGACCAAGCAAATTAATCGCTTCGTTGGGAAAAAGAGCCTGACTTCATAACTCGTCAAAACTTTGGAAACTCATAACCAGCAGAAGGCTCAAGAGCTTTACAATATGCAGGCAAAACCCTATTCGCTTGATACGCTTCTACGCCAAGCTTAACGCTATCATCCTGCATGATACTTGTTATAATCTCAGTGATAGCATAACTATGAAAACCCTTTCGATAAAAAGCACTATTATTTGAAGCGTAAGCTACAGTCACCCCAGAACAAGGAAAAACGATCATTGCTGATCGAAAACCGTTTGTTAATCCTGGGACAAACCACATCAATCCATTTGGAGTATTCATACGAATTATACCAAGACTGTAAGCGCTTTCTTGATAACCTGGATTCAAGCGACCAGATTTGACTCCAACAATAACATTCTTATCTTCCAGGGCATTATTGTTTAGCTCAAAGAATGCATGGGCCCAGCGAACAAGATCATGCGGTGTTGATAAAACGCCGCCAGCTGCGTTAAGCCACGAAGGGTTTAAGTGCGTAACATTTTTGTTTTCCATGTAATATCCCTGACTCACATGACTAGCAAGCATCGGGCTATCTAGCTCGTAACCAGTAGAACGTAAATTATAAACGGAGGTTAGCCTCTCTTTCAAAACCGAGCTATAACTCTTCCCTGTCACTTCGCTAATAATCATCCCGAGCAGAACATAATTCGTATTTGAATATCGCCAAGCCTTTCCAGGCTTGTTCGTTAGTCTGAGTGAAGAAACAAGCCCTACTAAATCTTTGGACTTCCATTGCTTTTGTGGATTTTCGAATACATTTTCCCACCAGTCTGGCGTGTTAATATAATCAGGAATTCCGCTCGTTTGATTCAGCAATTCAACAACAGTGACTGACTTCCATTGCGGGTAGTCAGGCAGGTACTCAGTAATGTTATCAAATAAATCCAGCTTACCTGATCGATAGAGTGACATAATAATATCGGCTGTCATCGTTTTGGTGACGCTACCAACGCGAAATACATTCTCACGGGTTAATGGCGCCATTGTCGCTATATCAGATAAGCCAACAGATACATCAACTGGCTGCGCGCCGGGGGCATCAATACTTAATGCAAACCCAGGCAGGCTATAAGCGGTTTGAATTCGGTTTGCAATCGATACAAGATTATCATAACTCGCCAATGCTTGAGAAAAACTTAACGCGCAAATAAAAAAAGGCGCTGCAAGAAAAAATCGCTTAATCATTGTAGAGCTCTTCTAGGATTAAACAGGTTGGATGTAGGTGCCTAACGTAAGCCCGGTAGGCGTGCCCTTTTGACCCGCAAATACAATAACCACTTCTGTAGGTACGTCGCCAGTAGCAACACCATAATGCCAAGTGTTAACTGTCTCAGTCCAACCATCGCCTGGGTTCAGCACTATGGTTTTAACATTTGATGGATCAGAGAAATCACCAGCAGCATCACTTGTAGCATACATCGTGAGTTGACCGGAAACGACGTAGCCACCCGCATTTACTGGGTGCAGATGAATTGGTGTTTTCACACCGGGGGTGAGAATATATTTCATGACGCTAATTTCAGGGACGCCACCAACGTAGGCGGGTAGCGCAGATTGGGTCCAGGATTTATCGGAAGATACAACGACCTCTTCAGATTCACCGGCCTGGGCTTGCACGCAAGCTATCAATAATGATGCAGAAATGGCTGCTGCTAAAACTTGCTTAATGTTACCCATGCTAAATCCCCGTCTATGCTTTACTTAAGATTAGTGCATGAGGATAGTGAAAGTATGTAAGGACTGTCAAGCGATTTATCCGGTAAGCCAAAGCGTGAAAGTATACATAAACATAGCATCTAGCCCACACTGGGTCCATTGTCGCCCCAGAAAGAAATAGCATTTCGCGTTGAGTTCTTGACTCGATACATCGCTTTATCACTTAGATCAAGCAGACCTTCTGCATCTGACGCATCGTCAGGGTAAATTGCAATACCGATACTCACTGAAACACTTACAACATGATCACCGAGGGTGTAAGGCATCGATAAATTTTTAGGTACTTTTTCAGCAATCAAGTCAAGCGGCTCATGTTCTTTTATATCATAGAAAAGCGCAGAAAACTCATCGCCTCCAAAACGCGCAATGGTATCTGAACTTCGAACAAACTCTCTCAATCGATCCGCTATTTTTTTGAGGAGCTCATCTCCCGCAAGATGACAAAGCTTATCGTTAACCTTTTTAAAAAAATCAACATCCATAAAAAAAACAGCCGCTTTAGTGTCGTTACGCTTACACATCTCAATTGCATTATCTAAGCGATCAACAAACGAACGACGATTGGCAAGACCAGTCAACACATCACTATTGGCTTGATGATGCACCTCCATTTCAGCCGCTTTGCGCTCACTAATATCTGAAAAAATTCCCACATAATATTGCGGATTGCCTGCGTCATCATGAATGGACGTCATTGAAATCCATTCCGGAAAAATTTCACCGCTTTTTCTACGATTCCATAACTCACCTGACCAGCGACCGAGCGTTAAAAGTTCATGCCAAATTTCGCAGTAAAAAGCCTCATCATGCCTTCCTGAGTTCATTACAGAAGGATTTTTACCTATAACATCCTCTCTTTCATAACCGGTAATCAACGTAAATGCAGGATTAACATCGATGATAAGATTATTTTTATCTGTTACAACAACCCCCTCATTCGCTGTATCAATAACAGCCTTGTTAAGCAACAGCTTAGACTGAGCTTCCAAACGCTCTGAAATATCCCGCATAATACCCACAGCATGCCATTTATTTTTTACTTGCACCCCTGATATAGAGAGCTCAATCGGAATGGTACAACAGCTTTTCGTAACAGCATCGATAGTCTGCATTTTTCCAACAAGAGGACCTTTCCCTGTTTCAAACAAAGTCGAAAGCCCCTCTTCGTAAATTGAGTGGTACTTTTCCGAAAACAACAACTGGTGTAACGTTTTCCCAAGGACATCATCATCGGTGTAGCCAAATGTTTTAGTCGCTGCATTATTCCAGAAAACAACCTCAACTTTTTCATTCAACATAAAAATTGCATCTGAAGCTGTTGCACTAATGGCGTGATAAATTTCTTCGCTCTCTCTGAGGCTCGCATTTGCCTGACGCAACTCTTGCTGCGTTTTCTCAACATCAAAGAACTTAGGAATTTCATAGCGAACATTCCCCCTGATTTTTCTTGGTAACTTTTCAACATATTTTTGAATATGCTCTTCAATTCGCTCAGGTGGCGCTAAAACAAATCGGCAACAAGCATCACCCTTAGCCTTGCAAAATATCTGTGCTGCAACGAGAGGCATTTCAAAGCTTCCTTCGCACCAGCCCGATGAATAGCCCGCGTTCATAATACAGACTGGAAAATTTGATTTTTTTCCGGCTTCAACCCAGGATTCTGACTCGAATGAATAAGGGTGATCATACATCAGAAAAAAGTCTTGGTCAGGGCTCGGGTGCGACTCAGGTGAAACCTCAACAAAAGCCCATCCAGCGTAAGCAAAATGGATTGCCCCCCCCTGAAAGTTTATCAAGCGGATTGCCTAAATTAAGCTTCTTACTATAATATTCCGCATCTTTTTTCCCCATTGCGTGAGCAAAATCGTAGAGAAATTTTCGCGCAACCTCTTCAGCCATTTCTGGGTCCTCACCACTGAACAGCTGCGCAATGGAATCAAAAAAATCATTCGCTAAAGAAGAGGCTCTGAGTAACAAGTACCGCTCTCCGGAGATTTCAACCGTACCGCGAGAAGGATCTGAGGTAAACTCAGAAAACAACTCTGACATTCTCGTCTCAGCCAGCTCAAATAAGGTTTCGAGCTCTTTAGGTACTTTAACTGATGGTTTCATCTCACTTAACAATCCTTTGCTATAATAAAAAGCTTACATCTAATCAGGTAGATAGCGCAACTTCTTCGCCAATACTTTACATAATAGCTTAATTTAATAGTTCGCTATATTGATGAATTTGTCAATAGAAGGACTAATCGAAATTCAAGAGGTTAAAAAAACAGAAAAACTAGATAGATAGGCCCTATATACTATACTTAAAGTAAAAAAAAATTAAGCGTTCATTTGCTTTATATAAAACAGTGCGTTAAAAAAATGAATAAAGAAACACTGGATAACTCAAAAGAACACCTTGATCCTCATGATCAGCAAAGGACCTAAACGAAGCAGTGTGTTAACTGCCCTCCTCTTTGCCTACAACCAGACGCCTCAATGTCGCCCTTGATAATGTAGATTTGTTTTAAAACATTTGCGATAACTCATATTGACCAGGAAAAAAGTGCCTTACTTCGGAGCTGGATTGCT
>DKOI01000034.1 GCA_002469885.1 Legionellales bacterium UBA7366
AGTTCGCGCATTTCAGGATCGTCAAATCCGCTCACATCGTTCAAGCAATCAACCCCATAAGCCAAGGCCTTTTTAGCAACGCTCGCCTGCCTGGTATCGATGCTTAACACTGGAATATTGCATTTTTCCTTTATCGCCGCAAGAACAGGCTCTAATCGAGACCACTCTTCCTCGGGTGAAATTAGGATAGCACCCGGTCTCGTTGACTCCGCACCAACATCAATCACAGTTGCACCCTCAGCCAAGCATTGATTAATGCGCGCAATGGCTTTTTCAACATCAACATAATCGCCACCATCAGAAAAAGAATCGGGCGTAATATTAATTGCAGCAACCAATTGCGCAGACTCAATCGATGCGTTAATTTGATGCGTCCTAAAAGGCGCACTCTTAGAGAATCGCGACCCCCAAGATGCAGAAAGTGCGCTGGCTGTTTTGCCAAAGTGACTTCCAGAAACAGGGCAAATCCAATCAGGCGTTAGATCAGCGAGCGGCCATAGCGCAAACGGACGTTCGGCCAAACCAATATGAGGGATTGTTAAGTGAGGTAAATCACAGACCCTATCGCCCCACGCTAAAATATCAATATCAATCACGCGTGGCCCCCAACGACCACCAGCTTCACGACCAATATTTTTTTCAATTTTTTTTAGGATTTGCAAAATATCATCAGGTGACTCAGTCGCATCACAAGCCACTGCCATGTTTAAATAAGGCGTATCCCACGCGTCCGGCGCACCTTCAGGCAACAGCGCGTCAGATTCATAAATTGGGGATGTGTTTTTAACCGTGAAATGTGCGCGCAAAGCAACAACCGCTTGACGCAAATACATTTCACGATCAGCAACGTTACTGCCTATACCTAAAACTAGCATTCGATTGAATCTCCATACCCACACGCAGCTCCACCGTGCAAGACATCAATGGGCGGATTCAATTTAACAACGCGTATAAAAACCTTATCACTCTCGGAAAATTGAGAATGCACCAAACTGTGCAAGCGCTTGGATAAATGCTCCAATAATTTAAATGAATTGTTTTCGCAATATTCTCGAACAAAGGCAATCAACGTATCATAACAAACAGAATCATCAAGCTCATCGGTATCACACGCCTTAGGTGGTGTAGCAAAAAGGATATCGACATCAATCCGCATTGGCTGCAACGTAGCACGTTCCTCTTCTAAATGACCCACACTCATCATCAGCTGGATGTCATGCAATCTTAATGTCGCTTTCATACTGTTAACCTATTTTGACAATCATATTCATAATCGAACGGGATAAAAATTTTGTATTTTTTAGCGGTCAACGCAATAGGAACAACTTGCACCCCATTGGTTACGCGCTCTGGCTGCAATATAAGCATATGCCAGTTCACTATAAACTCATCTCCCGGCACGAAACTTTGAATCTGAAAACGCGCTGCGTATTCATCACCGTCTTGATGGTATTGTAAGTGCTTAATGCCTGCAAATAAGGGCTTACTTTTAGCAGGAGGCGCCAACTTCTTAGGCCACATTGAATGCGCGCAATAGTATTGCAACGGAAACCCGGCCGTCACCAACAACGCCGCCCCATTCTCCGACGCCATTGCCAAGGCTTTAGATCGTTCATTATCAACAGTGCGCTTCGTTGCACACGCACCTAGCGTTAATAGCAATAATGATAACAGCAATCCCTTCGCTGATCTAAACATTAACCGATCTCCGTTACTCCGTTCATGTAAGGGTGTAAAATTTCAGGTATCTGGATACGGCCATTCTCATCTTGATAATTTTCCATTAACGCGACCAAAGTTCGGCCAACCGCTAAACCTGATCCATTCAGAGTATGAACGTATTCTGTTTTCTTGGTTTCGGGATTGCGCCAACGTGCACCCATGCGTCTTGCCTGAAAGTCATGGCAATTGCTGATCGACGATATTTCACGATACGCATTCTGCCCTGGCAACCAGACCTCAATATCATAGGTTTTCGCGGCACAAAAACCAATATCGCCCGTGCATAAAACAACAACGCGATACGGTAAGTTTAAAAGTTGCAAGACTTTTTCAGCGTTTGACAACATAGATTTGTGCGCAGCTTCAGAGTCTTGTGGGCGTACAATTTGGACCATCTCAACTTTTTCGAACTGGTGTTGACGAATCATCCCGCGTGTATCACGACCGTACGATCCTGCCTCACTGCGAAAACACGGCGTATGCGCCGTTATCTTCAAGGGCAACTCATCAATTGATAAAATAGAATCACGCACTGTATTTGTTAGCGTAACTTCAGACGTGGAAATAAGGGATAGATTCGAGTCCCCATCCACGTTAAATAAATCTTCATGAAATTTTGGCAGCTGTCCTGTGCCAAACAAGGTTTCTTGGTTCGCTAATAAAGGCACGTACAATTCTTCATAACCGTGCTCAGTCGTATGCAAATCCAACATGAACAAGGCAAGTGCCCTGTGCAAGCGCGCCAAAGGCCCGCGCAAAACAACAAATCTTGCACCAGACATTTTGCTCGCGGTTTCAAAGTCCATGCGCTGCTGACGTTCGCCTAATGCCACATGGTCTTTTACCTCAAAATCAAAAGAGCGAGGCTCACCCCACTTTGAAATTTCGAGATTATCATCTTCACTCTTACCGTCCGGCACATCATCGGCTTGGACATTCGGGAGAGAAGCCAGCATGGTTTGCATATCATCTAAGATAAGCTGTAATGCGTCTTCTTTCTCTTTGAGTTGCTCACCAAGACCACTGACCTCGGCTAGCAACGGGGCGATATCTTCACCCTTTGCTTTTGCCTGCCCAATGGACTTGGAACGTGAATTACGGGCGTGTTGTAACTCCTGCGTATCAGTCTGAAGCGTTTTACGCTTAGCCTCTAACGCCTGAAACTGCGCGACATCCAGTGTTGCGCCCCGCTTCGCTAATTTATCAGCAACCCCCTGAATATCCTGCCGAATGATGTTCAGATCAATCATATTACCAGCCTGTTAATTCCTTCAATGCATTACCCATTTCAGCAGGAGACTGAACAGTTGTAACGCCCGCTCTTTCTAAAATAGCAAACTTCTCTGCGGCTGTTCCTTTACCACCTGCAATGATCGCACCCGCATGCCCCATACGCTTACCTTCTGGTGCAGTCACACCTGCGATGTAAGAAACAACTGGTTTTGTCACATTGTTTTTGATGTATTCAGCCGCTTCATCCTCAGCTGTTCCACCAATTTCACCAACCATGATGATCGCTTCAGTTTGTGGATCTTCTTGGAATAATGCCAATGCGTCAATAAAGTTTGTGCCTGGAATAGGATCACCACCAATACCGATACACGTGCTTTGACCGAAACCTAAATCGGTTGTTTGCTTAACCGCTTCATAGGTTAATGTGCCTGAACGTGAAACGATACCAACTTTACCTGGCAAGTGAATATGACCTGGCATAATACCGATTTTGCATTGTCCCGGTGTGATAATACCTGGGCAGTTAGGACCAATTAAACGTGCATCAGAATTTTTATCTAAATAATATTTTACATCCAACATATCCAAGGTTGGAATGCCTTCAGTAATACACACGATCAACTTGATGCCAGCATCCGCCGCTTCAATGATAGAATCTTTACAAAATGCAGCAGGCACATAAATAACAGTCGCCTCAGCGCCTGTTTCTTTTACTGCTTCTTTAACTGTGTTAAAGACTGGCAAACCTAAATGCGTTTGACCGCCCTTACCCGGTGTTACACCACCGACCATGTTAGTGCCATATTCAATGGCTTGTTCTGAATGAAGTGTCCCTTGCTTACCGGTAAAACCTTGGCAAATGACCTTCGTATTTTTATCAATTAATACACTCATGTTCTTCTTTCCTCGCTAAACTGGTTAAACCGCTGCATTAATTTGTTTGGCAGCATCGGTAAGACTGGTGGCAGCAATAATATTCAAATCACTGTCGTTTAATATTTTTGATCCCTTATCCGCGTTGTTCCCTTCTAAGCGTACGACCACGGGGACTTTAATGCCAACCTCAGCAACAGCGCCTAAGATACCTTCAGCAATTAAATCACAACGAACGATGCCGCCGAAAATATTCACTAAAACACCTTTAACATTGGTATCTGATAAAATAATTTTTAACGCCTCTGTTACGCGTTCTTTTGTCGCGCCTCCGCCCACATCTAAAAAGTTAGCTGGGTTTCCGCCGTGAAGCTTCACCAAATCCATTGTTGCCATCGCAAGACCGGCACCATTTACCATACAACCGATGTCGCCATCTAATGCAATATAGTTAAGCTCCCAGTCCTGAGCACGATTTTCACGCTCATCTTCTTGTGTCACGTCACGCATTTCACGGACTTTAGGTTGACGGTAAAGCGCATTCGCGTCGATGTTGATTTTGCCATCTAGACAGATCAAATCGCCCTCTTTAGTTACTACCAAAGGATTCACTTCGAGTAACGCAAAGTCTTTCTCAACAAACATCTTCATCAAACCCATCAGGATTTGTGTAAACTGCTTAACTTGCTTACCTTCTAATTTCAAACCAAACGCCAAATCACGGCACTGGTATGGCAAGATACCTAACTGCGGATCAACACTCACTGTTAAGATTTTTTCAGGCGTTTCTTCAGCAACCTTCTCAATTTCAACGCCGCCTTCAGTAGAAGCCATCACAACTACACGTTGCTCAGCACGATCGATGACCGCACCCAAATAAAGTTCTCTATCAATATTGCAGGTTTCTTCAATCAACAATTGATTGACTGGCTGACCATTCTCATCTGTTTGGTAAGTCACGAGATTGGTTCCCAACATACCTTTAGCTGCTTCTGCTACCTCGTCTTTGGTACCCACAAGCTTAACACCGCCTGACTTACCACGGCCGCCCGCATGGACTTGTGCCTTAACAACCCAACGATCGGTTGTTAATTTATCCGCAGCGCTTACCGCTTCTTCAACACTCCAGACCACTTCCCCATTTGGTGTATTAACCCCATACTCGCGAAACAATTGTTTTGCTTGATACTCATGTATATTCACAGATTTTTCTCACTCTTTTAATTGAACTTGACAAAAAACAAGCGCCGCAAATGAGCGGCGCTAAATAGTAACAGTGTTTTTACACACCTAAAATAATACGCGACGGATCTTCTAATAATTCTTTAATCGCCACTAAGAAAGACACGGAATCTTTACCGTCTACAATACGGTGATCATAAGACAGCGCTAAATTCATCATTGGGCGGATAACCACCTCTCCATTTTCAGCAATTGGGCGCTCCTTAATAGCGTGCATGCCCAATATCGCACTTTGTGGCGAGTTAATGATTGGCGTTGATAACAACGAACCAAATACACCACCGTTCGTAATTGTAAACGTGCCACCGGTCATGTCATCCATGGTCAGTTTGTTATTGCGTCCCTTCAGCGCGTATTCGCGAATTTGAGATTCAATATCAGCCATAGACATATTTTCAGTATTACGCAGTACTGGCACCACTAAACCGCGGTCTGTCGACACGGCAATACCCACATCACAAAAGCCGTGATAGACAATATCAGAACCGTCAATTGATGCGTTAACAGACGGGAAACGTTTCAACGCTTCACAACACGCTTTCGTAAAAAATGACATAAAGCCAAGCTTCACGCCATGTGACTTTTCAAACTGCTCTTTATACTTAGTCCGTAATGCCATCACCGGCGCCATGTTAACTTCGTTAAACGTTGTTAACATTGCCGTGTTGTTATTCACATCTAACAAGCGCTCAGCGATTCTTGCACGCATACGGGTCATTGGCACACGCTTTTCAGCGCGATCACCAAGAGGCGCATCAACAACTGCAGGCGCTTTTACGTGTGGCGCAGATTTTGCTTGAGAGCCACCTTCATTCACTAACGCCATTACATCTTCTTTTGTAATCTTGGCGCCTTTACCGCTGCCTTTAAGCAACTTAGGATCGATATCATGCTCAGAAACCAAACGGCGTACCGCAGGTGATAAGGTAGAATCTGACTGAGCATCAGGCGCTGACACTTCAGGTGCGACCGCTGGCGCAGCAGCTTCGGAAGCAGCACCGGGTTTGAACACACCGATGACTTCATCAGCCAACACCGTGTCACCTTCACCTTTAGCCACACTTTCTAACACGCCATCCTCAGGCGCCGGCACTTCTAAAACCACTTTGTCGGTTTCAAGATCAACAAGATTCTCATCTTTTTTGATCGCTTCGCCTGGCTTCTTGTACCACGTAGCAATCGTTGCATCGCTAACGGAATCTGGTAATTGTGGCACTTTAATTTGAATTGTCATTTTCTAACCCTTTTGCTTTTTTAATGCTTCATTTACTAATGCTTGTTGTTCGCGCTTATGGACTGAAGGATAACCCACAGCCGTTGACGCAGAAGGCTTACGTCCCACGTAACGCAGTGTCTGACCTGATGCTAATGACTCAAAAAAGTTATGTTGTGATGAATACCAAGCACCTTGATTCTTAGGCTCTTCTTGACACCACACAATATCTTTTGCGCTCTTATATTTTTTCAATAACGCAACAACTTCCTTATCAGGAAAAGGATAGAGCTGCTCCACTCGAACAAGCGCAACATTCTCTTGTTTGTTTTCGTCACGAATAGCCAGTAAATCGTAATAGACTTTACCGCTACACAATACAACACGATCAACGTCTTTGGCTTGCACGCTCGCATCATCAATCACTAACTGGAATTCACCACTGGCCAATTCGTCCATCATCGAAACTGCTTGGCGGTGCCTTAATAAACTCTTAGGCGACATGACTATCAAAGGCTTTCTAAAAGGCCTTACCGCTTGACGACGTAACAAATGATAAATTTGAGCCGGTGTTGATGGCACGCACACTTGCATATTATCTTCAGCACATAACTGCAGGTAACGCTCAAGACGCGCAGACGAATGCTCAGGGCCCTGGCCCTCATAACCGTGCGGCAACAACATCACAAGACCACACAAGCGGCCCCACTTCTGTTCGCCAGAGCTGATAAATTGGTCGGTATAAACTTGCGCGCCATTGGCAAAGTCACCAAATTGTGCTTCCCAAATTACGAGCGAATTCGGATCGGAACCTGCGAATCCATATTCAAAACCTACCACACCCTCTTCAGACAAAGTCGAATTGATTACAATAAACGGTGCCTGTTTATTTGAGAGGTGATTTAACGGCGTGAGTAACTCACCTGTTTTATAGTCATGTAACACTGCGTGACGATGCGAGAAGGTGCCACGCTCACAATCTTGACCGGACACTCGCACAGGATAACCCGCTTCTAACAAGGTCGCATACGCTAATGTTTCAGCATAACCCCAATTTATGAGTTCGTCACCTGATGTCATAGCCGCTCTTGAAGCCATCATCTTTTTCACCTGCGGCTGCAAGGTGAGCTTCGTATTTAACTTATCTAACTTCTTAGCAAGCGCCAACAAATCCTTTTTAGGAATGGACGTGTCTGCTGGCGCTCTCCAATCACGGTTGTAATATACAGACCAGTCAATCACAAACGGATTTTTCATTCCTTCTAATGTTTTAACGGTGCTCTTGCCTTGATCATAATGATCTTCACTGTCTTTCAAACAAGCGTCAACATCAGCCTGCGTTACACTGCCATCGGCAATCAAACGCTCTGCAAAAATCTTATAAGGCACAGGATGCTTTTTAATCACTTGATACATCAAAGGCTGAGTTGCCATCGGCTCATCAACTTCTTGATGGCCATGGCGCCTGTAACACACCAAATCGATCACGATATCTTTGTGGAATTTATTACGGTAATCCAATGCAATTTGAGTCGCAATAAACGCTGCTTCAGGATCATCGCCATTCACATGGAAAATAGGCGCTTGAACCATTTTTCCAATATCGGTGCAATATAATGTGGAGCGCGAATCAAGTGGATTGCTGGTGGTAAAACCAATTTGGTTGTTTACAACAAAATGCACTGTACCGCCCGTGCAATATCCACGGGCTTGAGACATATTAAATGTCTCCATGATAACGCCCTGGCCTGAGAAGGAAGCGTCACCGTGCAACAAAACAGGCAAGACTTCATCGCGTGACAAGTCAGCACGACGACGCTGACGCGCACGCACAGAACCCTCAACAACCGGACACACCGCTTCTAAATGCGAAGGGTTAAATGCTAATGCCAAATGTGCAACACCGCCGGGGGTGTCAACATCGGCTGAAAAACCCATGTGATATTTTACGTCACCCGAACTCGTCTCATCAATCTTGGTGCCTTCAAACTCGCCGATTAAGTCGTCAAAAGGTTTACCCATGACGTTAACCAAGACATTTAAACGGCCCCTGTGCGCCATGCCAATCACAAACTCTTTAACGCCTTGCGCCCCGCCACGATGCACAACTTCATTCAACATCGGAATTAAGGAGTCGCCGCCTTCTAAAGAAAAACGTTTTTGGCCGACAAACTTTCTGCCTAGATAGTTTTCCATGCTATCGGCATGAATAATATCTTCTAAAATTCTGACTTTCTCTTCCTTAGTCGCTTTTAAGCGATTAGGATCTTCAAACTGACTTTGCAACCAATCGGTTTCTTCGGTATTGGTGATATGCATATATTCCAAACCGTAAGAGCCGCAATAAATAGATTTTAACTTAACAAGTAATTCACGCAAGGTGAGTTGATCAACATTGCTAAAGTCACCCATGCTAAACTGCTGATCCATGTCTTGCTCAGTAAGACCATAGTATTCAGGATGAAGCGAAGGCACATTATGTCGCTCAGTCAAACCCAACGGATCAAGGCTAGCATGCTGATGACCGTGACTGCGATAAGCATTGATTAATTGTGTCACTTTGTATTGCTTGCCTGAAGAAGCATCAGAACCCGCGCTAACTGCAGCTACCGGACGCTTAGCACGCTCAGCAAAATATTCACGGATAGGCGAATGCGGAACATCAACCGAGCCATTTTGTTTCGGTAAGTTGTTAAAGTATTCTTGCCAAACTGCATCAACACTGGAAGGATCTTCAAGAAAGTCTTCGTATAAATCCTCTAGGTAAGTCATGTTAGGACCGGAAAGATAGGATGTCTGCGTCAACTCGCTCATGTCATTTTTTTTCATATTAATATTCTTCCTTCAAGATAGCGTGCTTAATAGAAGAAATCGCTTTTGTTGGATTCAACCCTTTAGGACAAACGCTGACACAATTCATAATACCGTGACAACGGTATAAGCTGAAAGCATCTTGCAATTTAGATAAACGTTTAGACTTTTCTGTATCGCGACTATCGACGATGAAACGTTGCGCTTGCAACAACGCTTGCGGGCCTAAGAACTTATCTGGGTTCCACCAAAACGAAGGACACGAGGTTGTGCAACACGCACAAAGAATACATTCATAAAGACCGTCTAACTTGTCACGCTCTTCAGGTGACTGCAAACGCTCTCTCACAGGCAAGGGATCATTGTTTTGCAAGAACGGTTCTATCTTCTCATATTGCGCGTAGAACTTTGTCATATCGACAATAAGATCACGCACAACAGGCAAGCCAGGTAAAGGACGAATAACAATCGTGCCTTTTAATTCAGCCAAACGCGTAACGCAAGCCAAACCATTCTTACCATTAATGTTCATACCATCAGAACCGCACACACCCTCTCGACACGAACGACGCAGCATTAAGCTATCGTCTTGCGTGTCTCTAATGGCGAGCAAAGCGTCCAAGACCATCACACACGGATGCTCATCAAGATCAAGTTCATAATCCTGCATGTAAGGCTTTCTATCTTTAATAGGGTCATATCGGTAAATTGAAAATCGCATAAGTATTCCCCTTAATAGTGCCGTTCTTTCGGCGGAAATGGATCCATTTCTTTTGGTTGCATATTCACATCACGGTATTCAATACGCCCAACACCTGTGCCATCTTCCGAGTCAAAGTAAACGGTATGCTTCAACCAGTTTTTATCATCTCGATCTTCATAATCGAAACGCGCGTGCGCACCACGACTTTCAGTACGGTGGTTAGCCAACACTGCCGTTGCAATGGCAGTTGCCATTAAATTATCTAACTCCAATGCTTCGATACGGCTCGTATTGAACACATCACTTTTATCAGAAAACGCAGCGTGCTGTAATCTTTCACGTAGCGCTGTCAATTGTTTCAAGCCTTCAGACATAGGGCCCGCATCACGGAAAACACCAAAATCATTTTGCATAATGCTTTGCATTTCTTTACGAATTTCAGAAACACTTTCACCTTTAGCCGTTCTGTTCCAACGATTCAAACGCTCCATTGCAACTTCAACGCCACCACTACTTGATTTGTGGGCACCGAAATGACCTTCTTCGAGTGACTGTAAAACATGCTTACCGGCAGATCGACCGAACACAACAATGTCTAATAATGAATTTGCACCTAAGCGATTAGACCCATGAACAGATACGCAAGCGCACTCGCCTGCCGCGTAAAGCCCTTCGATGGTAATGTCATTTCCTTCATGATCCAATGAAAGCACCTGTCCATCGATATTAGTTGGAATGCCACCCATCATATAATGACAGGTTGGGACAACAGGAATAGGTTCTTTAACAGGATCAACACCAGCGAACGTAATAGACGAGTCACGAATGCCGGGTAAACGTTTGTTAATTAATTCTTCACCTAAATGATCGAGTTTCAACATCACGTGATCGCCCTTCGGCCCACAACCACGTCCTTCGCGAATTTCAATTAATGATGAACGAGAAACAACATCGCGGCTGGCAATATCTTTAAAGGTTGGGGCATAACGTTCCATGAAACGCTCACCATCTTTATTAAGGAGGTAACCCCCTTCACCACGACACCCTTCAGTCACAAGCACGCCTGCGCCTGCAATACCGGTTGGGTGGAATTGCCAAAACTCCATGTCTTGCACTGGAATGCCCGCACGCATCGCCATACCAAATCCGTCACCTGTATTAATGTGCGCGTTAGTGGTTGTTTGATAAATACGGCCTGCGCCACCTGTTGCTAAAATGGTTGCTTTAGACTGCACAAAAACAGTTTCGCCATTTTCAATATTAATCGCAACCACGCCAACAATAGCGCCATTCTCACCTTTCACAAGATCAACGGCATACCATTCATTTAGGAATTCTGCTTTTGCACTAATGTTGCCTTGATACAAGGTATGCAACATTGCGTGACCGGTACGATCAGCTGCGCAACACGTTCGGCTTGCCATATCTGTGCCGAAGTTTAAGGTTTGTCCGCCGAACGAACGCTGATAAATTTTTCCTGAATCCATGCGCGAGAAAGGCAAACCCATGTGCTCAAGCTCAAGCACCGTTTCAGGCGCCTCTTTACACATGTATTCAATCGCATCTTGGTCGCCCAAATAATCCGATCCCTTCACTGTGTCATACGTGTGCCAACGCCAATCATCTTTACCCGTATTGCCTAACGCAGCGTTGATGCCGCCTTGTGCTGATACGGTGTGTGAACGTGTTGGAAACACTTTAGAAATTACTGCAACTTTTTTTCCAGATTGCGCGAGCTCAAGCGAAGCGCGCAAACCTGCACCGCCACCGCCAATAATAACCGCATCAAATGAAAGTGTCGTTAAAGACATAAATTAAATACTCCAAAGAATCGTGATACCCCAAAAGAAGAATGAGAATAGCGCTACAAGAACCAGCACTTCTAAGGTTCCGCGCAAAACAGAACACTTAATATAATCTGTGAAAACCGCCCAAATGCCAATCCACGCATGCCACATCAACGCCAAGAGCGTTAACATCGTTGCAACTTGCATAAACATATTCGAATAAAGTTTTTGCCACATCATAAAATCGACTGAAGCATGCAGCATAAAAAAACCAGTGAGAAATAAAATGTAGCCCGCTAGCACCACTGCGCTGACGCGCTGAATAATCCAATCGTGCAATCCTTTTTGACTTACACCCATAACCACACTCCTAACGCTATCGCGCCCAATCCAAATAAGATAAAAACTGTCAGCGATGTTGCTTTCGCGCTCGTTAGCGTTTCAGCGAATCCTAAATCCATGACGAGATGCCTAAGACCGGCAAGCAAGTGATAAAGCAATGCCGCTAAAAACCCCCACACCAAGAATGTGGTCAGCGGGCCGGACAAAAGCGCGCGGACTCTTTCGAATCCTTCAGGCGAGTCTAGCGAACAGCTAAAGACACACAATAAGACGGGTATAAATAAGAATAAGATAACACCGGATGCTCTGTGCAAAATCGACACTATCGCGGTAATAGGGAATCTCATCGTTTGAAGGGACAGGTTAAGAGGTCTGTTCACGATTAAATCGTTTCCTTATGTTGATTAACAAAAATTATGGGCTTTTATTACCCAATTTCTCAATGCCGCTTGCATTATATCTCTAATCTACATTGAACTCAATTGCTGAGCAAGTATACTATAAAGCAGTCTCAGTTCGAGTCGAACCTGATGAGATCGACACAAAAATGCACACAATATTCTTAAATATTATTATTCTTCAAGGTTTACTTAAAGCTTGAGCGAGCTGCGAAGAGCGTAATCGCACAAATAACCAACAGCTTGACTGGGCTAGAAATATTTACCTTCTTATTATTCTGAGAAGACTATCGGACGGTAACATCAATCATTTTACAGGAACTTGAATCCGACCATTCGCAAAGCATGGCTGTATATTATTAGCATCTTCGAAAGCCGTGTTGGAAAACAGGTTCGACAAATGCGGCTTGGCTCTGTCGATCAGTTTTTTTGCACAATATCCTAATACGCCTAACACCAAGGCAGCAACGACAAGCCCCGCAAAAACTGCAAGCCCTGCCAATCCAGCGCCACAACTCACCCCAAGTGATACTTTCAGGATCGTACACATCAACGCTGCATACTCAGAAAATACGGCAACACACGCCAGGTGCGCGGCTCCAGCGAACACAGTAGAGGCGACCGCCGCTACACGCAACGTATTCCTCTCAAGAAAATTAATGGGTGCCGCAGGATAGGCAGAGGATGAGTCAGTCTGTTTTTTTTCAAGCAAGCTAGATCTCTCTGTAACATGCGCAACATCCTCGACACCTTGGCTTTTCTTATACTCTCGTTGTAGCTCATGTATCTTAGGCAAGACGAATTCATTAAAATGTTTCAGCATCTCCGGGTAAGCCGCTTCAAAAAATCGTGTCGCATACTCGTCACCAATCGCTGCATACACTTCAACATAATGGGACACCCACTCTGCTTCCTTTGCTTCTTGAGAACACTGATGGAACGCACGCATGATTTTAAGCGCTTGTTGATAAGCCCGCCATTCTTTCTGCTTAAATGCTTTGATCTGTTCACAAACGAGATATTTATCTACGATTTGCTGCTCTGTCACTGTCGAGGTAAGACTCATTCCTTGCAAACGTTCATCGTTTTTGGCATTAAGCTTATTCAACTTAACTTCGGCTTTTAAAAAACGTTTCGCTAATGAAGGGGAAAGTTTGAGCTGTTCGCAATGCGTGCCCGATGCAGCTAACATTGCTTGACAGGCCTGTTGTGTTTTTTTTTCATTCTTTAAAAACGTTTTCGCGCTGTTACGGAAAACCTGCTCCATAAGATAATGCGTTAGCTCATGTGCTAAGACTGAATCTTGCTTGATTGGGTTTTTTTCGCTTTGCTTAACTTCTTTACCCGCATTAATATAAACACGATTATCGGAACGTTGATAAACTCCCCACGCGTCGATGTGATGCAAAAGAAATAAATTAAACGACATCTCAGAACATATCCAAATCTGTAGTGGTTTCACGCCCTGGTTTTCATGCTCGGCTTGTTGAGCACAGGCATCTATCACGGCACGTAGCACACCAGTCTCAGAAGAGTTGTGATAAGCTCGTTGAAAATTCACCGTTAGTTCGCTTGCTTTAATATCTTCTTCTTTACGCGCACGACTCAAGAGCCGCTTTGCAGCATTCCCTTTTTCATCTGAAAGTGTTCTCGCACGTCCAAAAGCCAATGCCCGCTCCTCATAATGTTGTGAGAACGTCATACCTTCGGACAACGATACCCCTGGAATAACAGCACCATTAGCTTCTAAAAGCGCAATAATAGTCGAGCTCGAATGGAACTTGAAGGCAATACCGAGCGCATTGAGACCGCTATCTAGTGCCTGATTGATGGATTTTTGATGTTTTTCCTCGTCCAACAAGTGCGCCACCTCGGCAGCATCACCCTTAAAGACAGCACGCATCAATGCCGTATCGCCACTTTCTTTCTTAACATCTTGATTTTGCATAGCCCCCCCAGGCAGATTCAAGCTTAGCTAAATTGTACATACTTTCAACACCCCAGTCAAGCTACACGGCTGATCCTCACCATTTGCTAGCGATTTTAAAAACCCTGTATAATAGATGTATAAGACAAATTTATGCATATAGAATAAACACACAAAGGAATCCCAATGACAGACAAACCAGGCAAACTCACAATTGGCAGCGATGAATTTGAATTACCCGTTCTAGAAGGCACCCTGGGGCCCGATGTTGTCAGCATCAACAACATTCTTAATAAGCGCGATATTTACACATTTGATCCTGGCTTCACCTCTACCGCGTCTTGTGAATCCAAAATCACCTTTATTGATGGTGACAAGGGTGTACTACTGCATCGCGGCTACCCTATCGATCAACTCGCTGAAGATTCTGACTTTCTCGAAGTCTGCTATTTATTGTTAAATGGTGAACTGCCTAATACTGAAGAATACAAAGGCTTTGTTAAAGACATCAACAACCACACAATGGTGCACGAGCAAATGCGTGAGTTCTTCACAGGCTTTAGACGTGACGCTCACCCAATGGCAATTATGGTCGGCGTTGTCGGCGCCCTGTCTGCGTTTTACCACGATACGCTCGATATTAAAAATCCTGAACACCGCAACATTTGCGCGTTACGCTTAATTGCGAAAATGCCAACGATTGCTGCGATGTGTTACAAATACTCTATCGGTCAACCTTTCATGCACCCGCAAAACAAATTACCGTACGCTGAAAACTTTTTGCAAATGATGTTTGGCACACCGTGTGAAGAATACGTCCCTAACCCCGTTCTCGCACGCGCTATGGATCGAATTTTCACATTGCACGCTGATCATGAGCAAAATGCATCAACCTCAACCGTACGCTTAGCGGGCTCAACCGGTGCCAACCCATTTGCGTGCATCTCTGCAGGCATTGGCGCATTATGGGGACCGATCCACGGTGGTGCGAACGAAGCGGCATTGAATATGCTTAAAGAAATTGGTGACATTTCGCAAATTGATAAATACATTGCAAAAGCGAAAGACAAAAACGACCCATTCAGACTCATGGGCTTTGGGCATCGTGTTTATAAAAACTATGATCCTCGCGCAAAAGTGATGAGAAAGACTTGCCATGAAGTGCTTGACGCTGTTGGGGCGCACGACGACCCTCTTTTCAAACTTGCGATGGAACTAGAACGAATTGCATTAGAAGATCCATACTTCATCGAAAAGAAACTCTACCCGAACGTTGATTTCTATTCAGGCATCACGCTCAGCGCGCTTGGCATTCCAACGAACATGTTCACCGTGATCTTCGCGCTGGCAAGAACCGTTGGGTGGATTTCACATTGGCATGAAATGATTTCGATGAGCACACCGCTCTCCCGTCCGCGTCAACTCTACACGGGCCCTGAGCAACGTGATTTTGTGAAACGAAAAAAACGTAAATAAATAGGTAAGCTGCAGGGACAGGTTGATGCCTGCCCCCTCACCTATAGACTATTTACGACCTCTAAGATACGTCACGGCGGAGCTATCAACAAAGTTTTCATAATTATAGAGGCAGGTAGTGGTATCCCCTGACACATACCCATACTGACCATTCACTTCACGAAACGTCATATCTTCCACAAGGCCATTCTTATCAAAGTGCTTTGGCTGCGCTGATGAGGCACTGAAAAATTGTGCGCCATTATGCTCACCGCTGAAAAAACCAGCGCTATTGGGTATTGCTGGATTAGCCTCATTAAAGGTAATCCCACCCTTTGGCGAAGGACAATATCGCTGAGCTTGCTCAATTGTCTTAAAAGAAACAGAATCAGCAAATACATTGCTTGAGCATGCTACCAACATTAAAAATAGGTTACGTACTTTCATTTAAATTCCCTCTTTTTTTATAAAACATGTAGGCGCATGATATCAAATTTACTGGGATGCAACCAGGAAGCATTCCAAGATCCCGGCAGGGCCTGCACCTTCACTTCCGAAAGGTTGTCATATTCGACGGGGTCTGACCCCGTCATGTTTGCTGACTCCGGTTGGTTTGACCCCGGCTGGTTCGGTTGGTTGACCCCAGTTGGTTCCGATTGGTATTTATTTCACTTTGTGTCAATATTGGGCTACACCGGGAATCACTCAATGACAATGAGACAGTAAATTTGAAAAAAGATGATTTCACAGCCGGAAAAGTAACACAGCGAAGAGTTAAGATTTTTTGTGCCGCTGTGTTTTCGTTACTGATGCTTTTTAGCTTAATATCATTTGGCAAAGATCTCGCTCATGAAGTAGCCCGCTGCCTATCACGCGTCGATGGAACTGCTATCATTACACAAGTATATCAAGAAGACTCTAAAAATATCTTTATAGACGATCAATATGTTGTAGACGAAACAACCCAAACACACACACGAGCTCCTGTTCCAGCTGGCTACAGAGGCTAAGTACCTAAGAGCCAGGATAAAACTCTCTAGCATTATTCTCGCTATTATTGCAGGTTACTTCATTGTTAAAGGACTTAATTTGCTCATAGAGCACAATGATGAAATAGCATTCTGGCAATATGCCTCTTTGCAATTAACGGGCAAGCCAACCAATGCTGTAGTTATAAACACTCAAATGGACACAACAGCAGCCAATCCATTATTCAGATTCCGTGTTGCAGAGGTGGTCTTTCGAAAACCAGAAGGGAAAGCAACGATCTCCAGGCTAAAAATAAGCTATCATGGAAATTACAAGCCAAAAGACGTTCTCCCGATACTCTACGATCCTGATAAACCTGCGAACATCATGATGAACATTCTCCCCAGTGAATACCTGTTGTTCGGACTACTAAACCTTCTTATAGCTTGCCTCATTGGAGGTCTCCCAGCTATTAATGTGTTAAGGCTATGGAAAAGATATAAATTAGGAGCATCATTGCAGCACCATCATAAGAAAACCATGGCCACCATTACGCGAGTCCAGTTTCGTTTGCGAAATAGGTTTTAACCTCGGTTCAAACTTAACTTCTCCTTTGTTGACCATAACGGACGCGCTGTGAACAGCAGCACAAATTTCGTAGCAAGGCCCTCGAATGAATATCAAGACGTCATCTATAATGTGGGTGATAAGATTCACATTTACTATCATCCCGCAAGGCCTGAAAAATGCGTTTGGGCCGCTGAAGTGGCGTGGTTGAAATAGGGATCCTCTTCTTAATTTATGGTTACTTTGGCGGCATGTTTGTCGCCCCACTAAATGCGTTAATGCAATTCCACGCGCAAGAAAAGAAAATCGGTAAAACATTAGCGATCAATAACTTTATACAGAATGTTTTTAATACTGACGGTCGCTGCTACCATGCCAGGCTTACCTACAAGACTTTTGCTACTAGCCTTGATAGTGAACGCATGCCTTGGTGCGACCTACATTTACATCACCCTCAAAACAAGGGTTATAGACTCAAACTCAACCCTGCATTCACCCTACCCGGAGAGTTAGGCAACTCTATAATGTCAACTTTTTCAACGCGCACACACTGATCATTGGAGAAGCGCACAAGCCAAACTGTTAACGCATCAAACGAAACCTCATCAAAACGAACGACAACACTTTTATCGCCCGCCTGCTTAAAATCAACCAGGCGCTCTTTTATTGGTGATGCATTAATTGATGCTTGCACTAACCCCATCATCTTAAGAACCGAGATCGTAGGCGACGAAATTTTACCTTTATCTAGCGCAGTAATCTTATCAGACGTCAATTGCATTTCAGACAATAGATTCTTATTGATGTTGATATTTGTTTTTAACGCTGCAACCTTATTTTGCAACGGTGCCACAAAAAAAATAGCGATGCTCGCAATCAATATCAAAAGGCAACCGAGCGAAACTAAATATCGACTAAGCGCCGAAAGCTTGCCCCACGCGGATGTTAGAAATTCAAACTGAAGCATCACGAATCTCTCCTCGTTATCGTCAATGTTGTTGTGACATTAGAACCCGCCTTCACAACATTGGATTGCTCAACCTTCAAATCAGACTCGTTTAAGCGTTTTTTCAATTCAATCACCTCATTAAAATCACTTGCAACAATTCCAACAACCAAATGATCGCTTTCAAAGTGCAATCGCTGAATATGGATGTTCTCTTGGTGAGAAAAAATCTGACCCACAGCGGCAAGCAATACATAAAAACCAGATTGCGACTCGTTAACCTCTAATGCGCTTAGTTTTTGATTCAACCTGTAAGTAGGTGCAACGACACTTCTGGCTTCCGGGAAATGCTGTTTGTAAATCACACCTATCTTATCTTCTAATCTTTGATTTACGCTCGATAACTCAGTCGCTTGATTCAACAATGATCCCAACTGAAGAACCACACAAGCAACAAGTGTTGTAACAGATACAGACCAAAATAAAATAGAACGGCTATTTTTAGATTTTACAGAGAACTCGCCTTGCATCAAGTTAAAGCGAGGCGACTCAACAGTGAAGGTCGCCATCAAATCGTCACCGTGACAATCATGATAGCGAAGCTCTGGATGATTCAATTCAAACGCCTTTTGAGAATAATTGTATACGTCAATTGCTGGATCTTGCGTTTCACACATTGAATCAATCAAGAAACTAGCGCTCTCTAGAGAGCTGGTAACGCCATAGTCATTACTCGTGCGAATTAAAACGGTGTCATCATACACATAGAGCCCCCAAGCAGGCGACGTGATTGGCACAGATAAAACAGACGGAAAGACAGCGGAAACCGTTAACCTTGCCTGCTGACAAGCAGATAAAATATCAGCGAATCGCTTCTTGGCAATGTACGCCACAGCAAACTCATTTTTCTTAGCGCCTGGCTCCACACAGAAATGATAAGCCTCAGGACTTTCAAGCAAAGACTCCTCTAGCGCATAAGGCAATGCCTTTAATTGCTTAGTCTTATTTGTCGCAGGGAGCTCAACAGATGTTAAAACAACATCCAAGCCTGATAACAATAATACAACTTCCTCAGAATCACTAGATGCATCTGACAGACTTCCAGCCTTCTCTTCACCCTCTACAAACCAACGGTGCAACGTGTCATTTGTTGGATGGTATAACAACAGTATTTTTTCTTTTAGCTTACCCATACAACCTCAACAGTAGACTCATTAATTCGTTTCAACAACCACTGGCGATGAATACTTGATTTAGCATTCTTGACAACCGCATTCACAATAAAAAACTCACTCTGAACAGTCAGCAAAGCGCTGTCTTTAAAGTCATGCCGTTTAACCAAAGGGTTCAGGGAAAATTCTGCAATATTTTCAAACGGACGTTGCTCTCTTAACAAGATCAGCTCATCTGCTTCACTGCTCGTCAAACCCGGCACTAAAGCCATTAAAACGCGCTTATTCAGGGAGTTGATATTCAGCTTAGCCTCAACCGGTAATGCTACAATAAAAGGTGACAACGCTTCGAATAAGGTCTTCGTCACCCCGTGCACTAAACGCAAAGAATGCTGATCAACTATTTCTGTGTGTGCGGCCCTATACCGTTTTTCGCGATACTGATTATCATATTGAGAGCTGCCCATTCTAACCTCAGTGATCCAGCTTCTGATAAATCGAACAACATCATCCGGGGAGCCTGACTCTGACGAGGTTTGCAAGATTAATCGCTCTAGTAAATTAGAAGCATCATACGAGCTCGACAGGTGCATAAGATTAATATTAAATAGCGATTGAGCATCAACCAGGCTACCTGAGAGCTGAACGCCATCGACAATACGACCAGGAAAGACTGAAGGTACAGGATTTTCGAGCAAAGAGGCTTGCGCCCAAGTTAGAATTGCGCTGGAAAGAATGTTCGCTTTCTCTTTATCAATAATGCTGCTGGTAAAAATCACGGCATTGGTTGATCGTGTCAACACCAATAACGAGATCGCCGCGATGATTGTTAATATGGAAAGTGATAATAAAAGCACAGACCCTTTTTGGCTACGTCGCATCTGAAACCTCCGAAGCACTGGGCAATAGATACAGCTGCGTTAAAACGCCGCGCCCTTTCACATAAAATGACACTTGCACAGCACTAGGCAATGGCGACTTAAAAAGCGTTGCCGGTGGCGGCCAAGCATCATAAAACAACAAGTCTTCGCCTAAGTAACGAAAAAGAGCGACGGAGTCAATCGGTTCGATATTACCAATCAGCTTTCGAAAGTGCGCGTCCGCTTTCTTGGCGTCAAGATAAGGAATCGTTGCACGGGATATTGATCCATTTTTAACTTTATATTTAGCCACCATGGGCGAAGTCACACTGAGTCGTGAGAAAGACATCTCCTGATGAGTCCCCCAAAATGCAGGGTGCTGCTGCACACCGTCAAAACTTCCACGCTGGATTGAATGAATTAAATCATCGGATAAGGTATGTAAGCCTAACTGTAACGATTTAAATTCGTCAGCATTGTGTTTAACGATTTTCTGTGTATCAATAATGCGATACAGCGCAGTCGAGATGGCAACGATAATCACACTGCTAATCAGTAGCGCGATCACAATTTCTAGCAATGTAAAACCGTCAGTTTTTTTCATTCATCTTGACCTATTGGTTGAATGAGATAACCCACTAACACGCCACCTTCCTCAACCTCTACCGTCACTCGTTTAATGGAAGACACCTTCGTATCAGCAAGCTCTGCTGACCAGCGCCAGTCTTGCCCTAGCATATTGGTTGTCTTGAAAATTTTATGTTCCGTATTTTGCACCTTGATCGTACCGGCAATAATGGCATTCACCGCCTGCAAACCCACCCAGTGCGCAATTTGTCGTTGCTGTACAGCATTAACCGTGTAAGCGCTTTGTATACTGGCTTTGAATACCGCTAGAAAACCCACTGACAAAATAACCATGGCCACAAGCACTTCAATCAATGTAAAACCTTTTAGACGTTTAGCTTCGATCATTGTTCCAGTTTCCAATCACATTGGTATCACTCATGGAATCACCCGACTTACCTAAAGAATAAATATCAATTTCACCATGCTGCCCAGGCTGTAAGTATTGATACTCTCTGCCCCAAGGATCGAGCGGCAAACGCTTCACATAACCGCCTGCTTTCCACTGTCTTGGCACAGGATCAGATGTCGGTTTTAATACTAGCGCTTGAAGGCCTTGATCCGTAGTTGGGTAGACGCCATTATCCAATCGATAAAGTTCAACCGCATTTTCAATTGACATAATATCTTGCTTAGCTTTTACGAGCCGAGCTTGATCAGGCCTACTCATCACTTTAGGTACAACGACTGCTGCCAAAATACCGAGGATAACAACTACAACCATCACCTCAACCAAGGTGAATCCTAAACTTTTATTCTTCATTTCAAACCTCATATTAATTAACTAATTCATTCATTGAAAATATTGGCAGCATGATGGCAAGCACAATAAACAAGGTTATAGAACCCATCACTAAAATCATCAGGGGCTCAAAGAGCGTTA
Source organism: Legionellales bacterium UBA7366 (assembly GCA_002469885.1). Taxonomy (GTDB): domain Bacteria; phylum Pseudomonadota; class Gammaproteobacteria; order UBA7366; family UBA7366; genus UBA7366. The sequence goes on from DKOI01000034.1 coordinate 21,731, forward strand.
GAGAGACATCAATAAACCGCTTAATGTCGCTTTCCTCATTGTTAGCGGCTCTCTCAAGCATGCTTGATAACTCACCCGAGGCTTCACCACTGGCAATTAAATGCAAACTCATAGGCTGGAAATATCCCGTTGACTTAAAAGCTAAGTGAATATTTGCACCTTCGCGAACTCGATCAATTGCCAATCTCAAAGAATCTTGAATCACTCGGTTTGAAACCAACGCAACCGAGGCATGCAGTGCGTTTAGAATGGGGATACCCGCTCCCAACATGACAGATAACGTTTTTAAGAAGCGTGATGAATTAATTAGCTTCACATGATGCTTCACAACAGGGGTGACCAGGAACAGACGATGAACGCTTAACTGAAATGCCCCAGCCCGCTTCATCGTCTTACGTATCACAAAAATGATTGCCGATATTCCAGCAACAGCAAGCACGCCATCATTTTTAAAAAACGCGCTAATTGATAATAACAAAACAGTGACTGTCGGAAGCGATTGGTCAATATTGTCAAACAACTCAACCATTTTAGGAACAACATAGGTCAGCAGAAACGCTAAAATTGAAATTGAAACCAGCGTCATGATGAGCGGATAAATCAATGCAGTCTTTATTTTTTGGTGCATGGCTTGTTGGGATTCAATAAAATCAGCCAAGCTTTCTAACACTCCCGGCAAATGGCCCGAGTCCTCACCAGCTGCAATTTGAGCGCAATAGAAATCAGAAAAAACCTTAGGATGAAGCTTAAACCCCTGCGCTAATGTTTGGCCTTCACGAACGGACTGGCGTATAGAAAGCATGACGGATTTCACATAAGGTAAATCCGTTTGCTCAGAGACCGCTTTTAACGCCTCTTCAATAGGCAAACCAGCAGAAATCAAAGTGGCAAGCTGACGTGTAATTAGCGCCAACGTTGAAACAGGCAAAGACTTTCTTTTAAATGAGATCTGCTTAGACAGACCTGATTGTTTCACGGTCACCACCGGGGAAACATCCACAGGGAATAATTCTTTTTCACGCAATAAAGAACGGACTTGACGCTCATTCTCACCTTCTAGCACACCGCTCTGGCTGGCGCCTTTAGAATTTAAAGCTGTATAATTGAATGCTCCCATTTATACCTCACTCGTCACACGTTGAATTTCTTCGATGCTTGTCAACCCATTGGCAACACATTCAACGCCTGCTTGACGCAAACTATCTGTCTCACAGATTTTTTTTATCTCAGCCTCACTCGCATCCTGATGAATCAATGCTTGCAAGCGCTCATCAACCTCAATTAAATGATAGATGCCGATCCGCTTAGTATATCCTGTGCTATGACAGTCTTCACAGCCAACAGGCTCATAAATATTAATCGAAGCATCGAGACCTAACGCCAGCAATTGATTCGAACTCACATTAGCCACACGCTTGCACTCATTGCATAGAAGCCTAACCAAGCGCTGAGCTAACACACCGATTAAACTTGACGATAACAAGAAAGGTTCAATACCCATATCAGATAAACGGGTAATCGCGCCAACAGCGCTGTTAGTGTGCAAAGTCGATAACACCAAATGCCCTGTTAAACTGGCTTGCACTGCAATTTTTGCGGTTTCAATATCACGTATCTCTCCAAGCATCACAACATCTGGATCTTGACGTAAAATAGCACGCAAGCCTTTTCCAAAGGTCATCCCCACTTTAGTATTAACCTGCGTTTGGCCGACACCCGCCAAATAGTATTCAATGGGATCTTCAATCGTCAGAATATTTCTTGCTGTTTGATTTAACTCCGTCAAACCAGCATAGAGTGTAGTGCTTTTACCAGATCCCGTAGGACCTGTTACCAATAAAATTCCGTGAGGCTTGCGAATTAACGCCGATATTTTTTGACAGAGTTTTTCGCTCATACCAAGATTGCTCAAGGCGAGCTTAACCGACCCCTTGTCCAACAACCGCATCACAATTCTTTCACCAAAATGTGTCGGCATAACTGAGACCCGAACATCGACAGCTCTTCCACCAATCCGCAAACTAATTCGACCATCTTGCGGTGTACGTTTTTCAGCAATATCAAGCTTTGACATCACCTTAATACGTGAGACTAAAATGGGCGCCAACATTTTCTTTAATCGTTGCACCTCATGCAAAACACCATCCACACGAAAGCGGATAAGTAAGCACTCTTCAAAGGTTTCTAAGTGAACGTCCGATGAACCACGCTTGATGGCCTCTGATAATAACGCATTAAGCAAACGTATCACAGGTGCATCGTCTTGCTGCTCTAGCAAATCTTCATTATCAGGAATGGACTCAATCAAGTCCGCAAGGTTAATATCATCAGTAAATCGCTCTACTTCTTGCTTAGCAAGCGTAGAATCGAGCGCGTACGCATTCGATAAAAGCAGATCAAATTTCTGTGCGCCAATTTTTTCAAACGACAAACACTCTCGTACAAAACGTGAGACCTCTTGAATAATCAGCTGGGACAAAGGTTGCTTATAATAAGCTGTTGAGTCCATCAACACAACGCCGTGCTTTTTAGCAAAAGCAAAAGGCACGCGTTTTTGATTGACGTTTTCAACCTTCAAAAAAAACTCCTAAAATGGGGATGGCAATATTAACAATTGGTTTCTCGGTGGTAATAATCGATCGTTAGGCTTATCTTCGCCGTCCAACCAACTTAATTGCCAGTCTTTCTGCACATCACGCATCGCGTTATACCGAGATTCGCTGATTCGCGTGCCGTCCATAGGCGTTTTCAAAATAACGGGATGAATGAACACCAGTAGATTTTTCTTTTCAAGACTGTGTTGCTTGTGGTGAAACAATTTTCCGAGCAATGGAATATCACCTAAAATAGGGGTTTTACTTAAAGAGTCAGTTAAACTGTTACTCATCAATCCACCTAACACCAAAATATCGCCCGAGTTCACTAACACGGTTGTCGAAATTTGTGAGTTATTCACGATAGGCTTATCCCCAGGATTATCCGGGTTTTGTAAGGTGTCATTTTTTTGCGTAATTTCTAACTTAACAGCTTCGCCCTGTCCAATCTGAGGCGTCACGTCTAACTCCAGACCTACATTCTCACGATCATAGCTCGACGTGGTGAAAGGAATACCTTCTGAGGTTGCGGCATTGGCAGCACCCGTGCTGTCTTTAATAACAGAGACTTGCTTGCCTACTGAAAAAACAGCCTGACTGTTATCTAAGACTACGATCGTTGGTTGAGATAACACATCCGCATTACTGATGCCTTTAATCGCTGAGACCAACGCTCTGAAATTGCCGGCGCGAATCACACCCACACCTAAGCCTGACTGAAAAGACGCATCAACACCTGTGCCATTCTGCGAATCATCTTCCATTCCCCATTGAATGCCCAGCTTTTCAGTGGAACTTGCTGATAGCTCAACAATCACCGCTTGAACCAACACTTGTGAGGGACGAATATCGAGTTTTGCGATGACATGTTTCAAGGTTTTTGTTAAGGATAGTGGCGCTGATACGATAAGGGAATTTGACTCGAGCTCTGCTTGGATCTGTACTGCATCATTAGGACCAGGCTTAGCCGAATTGGCTAACCTCATCATGCTCCTGGCAATTTTCTCTAAGATTGGGGCAAAGTCTTTTGCCTTCAAGTAACGAAGATAAATCACTTCTGTGCTATCGGTATCAGCTGACGCGGTCTCATCCATTTTTTCGATCAACAGTCTCGCTTGTAATCGAGACATTTTATCGCCACTAATCAAGATGCGATTATTCTTTTCATCCGCAATAACCTTGGCATGATTTTTACTGTTCTGCGCAACATTACCTCCTTGCAATGAGGTGACAATCTCCGCGACTTGAAAAGCACTTTCTGTTTCAAGCTGAACGATATCAACCTGGGTCTCTGAACTTATATCAATGTCCTTAACCAAATCGATCAAGTGCGCCATCGCACCAGCGTGACCAGAAAAAATAAGGATATTGCTAGGACCATAGGCATTCACTTGCGCCCACTGCGGAATCAACGGGCGTAACAAACCCACAATTTGAATAGCGGAAATATTATGGACCTGAAAAACGCGGATAACCAAATCATCATTGTTCGGATCATCAGGATTGAACGGCGCACCAGAACGCACCGCTTCTGTGTTTGGAATGATTTTAATAACACCTTCAGCTTCAACAGCGGAAAACCCGTGCGCATCTAACACCGATAAAAAGACAGAGTATAACGCCTCGCTTGATAAAGACGAGCTCGAGATTAAATTCACTTGCCCATTCACACGCGGGTCAACGACAAAATTTTTGCCTGTTTCTTTTGAGACAGTAGCGATAACGCTACGGATGTCGGCGTTCTTTAAATTCCACGACTGCCCTGCAGATTGCGGTTGATTAGCTAAGCAAATCGAACAACAAGCAGCAGACAATATCGCACAAATAAAGCGCTTAAATTTTTTATTAATGAAAGAGCCCTCGTTATTTTTTTATTGTCTCAAACTTGATATTTAATCTTATAGTATTATAATTAAACGCTCGAAACAATTGAAATGGAATAATAATTGACAGAAACTCGCACGGAAGCACATTAAAAACTCAGGCGAGACGAAAATATGTTCAATAGAAAATGCAAGCCAAGATCATGGGTGCCAAGCATGCACTTCACTCAAGGCCTACCTGCCGCCATCATTATGCAACTTTCTGTGATAATGTACAAACAGATGGGATTATCAAACAGCTTATCCGCACTTTTTAGCAGCTTACTCATCTTACCTTGGATCGCTAAAATATTCATCGCGCCCTTTGTTGAACGACACTTTTCAAAAAAATTGTGGGTAATACTGATGCAACTAGGCTTCATCACATCAGTCGCACTCTTTATAGCAAGCTTTTCTTCAAACAGCCCATTACTCATCTCATCAGTGTGCCTTGTGATTTTAGGCTTTTGCTCAGCCACTTACGACATCGCCTCTGATGGCATTTTCCTTCAAGTCTTGGACGAAAAACAACAAGCCTTTTACGTTGGCATAAAAACATTTTGTTATCACAGTGCAAATCTTGTGACGAAAACAGGCGTTTTGTGGTTAGTTGGCCTCTTAAGCGTCCACTACAGTTTACAAGGCGCGTGGCAAATTTCATTACTGCCCGTTTTGATAGGCTTCGTTTTATTCGCTACGATTAATGTAATTACGATCCCTAACGATGACGTTAAATGCAAAAACACAGAATCATTTTTTGGCATCATTAAACAGGCCTCAAACATTCCAAATTTGCTTTGGGTTTTAGGTTTTGTCCTTTTATTTCAAGCGCCTTTCTACATGGTGCATAAAGTCGCCCCGCTTTTCTTTATGGATTCTGTTTCTCAAGGCGGATTGAATCTACCAATGAGCAAAGTCGCTGCGCTCTATGGATTGTTTGGGCCTATTTGTTTTATATCCGGCGCCTTTGTTTCAGGCTTACTACTATCACGAAAGGTTACGACACTGAAACTGGTCTCGTGGTCACTCTTGCTTGCCGCTAGCCACGCCTTGTTTTTATGCATCTCCGCGTCCGACCCCTTTTTTATGCAAGTGATGATTTACGGATTAACAAAATTAGCTGCAGGCTTAGTGACCGCTCAATACATGTTTGCATTACTCAAAATTGCAAATCACTCAACTTTGAAGACAACAGCGTATGCAATCATCACTACGGTCATGTTGTTTTCATCCCTCTTTTTCGCCGCAATCAGCGGTATGTTGCAAACAATATTGGGTTATCGTGACTTTTTTGTCATGTTAATTTTAGTGAATTTTGTTATAGTTTTATTTACAGCAGCGTTCCAAAGAAGGTCATCTGTTATATGATAATAGAAGAACTAGAAAAAGCACTTCAATCATTCAAAAACACCTCCTCTATTGATGCGTTAAACAATTTATTATTAGTAGCGCTTGCAGATTTCCACATTCACACCTTCTCTTTCACATACTACCAACAACACCCTAAATCGACACAGCGCATTAAATACCATTTTTGCTCACCTTCATATCTTCCTTGGCATGAACATTATCTTAACCAACAATACAACGATATTGACACGACATTGCATTCAGTAAGCAAATCCATTTTACCTTTACCTTGGAATTTGAAAGAAAAAACATACTGTGCAAAATCTCAACAAGAACAACAGATGCGCTTAGACAGCATTGCGTTTGGTGCAACCGGTGGCGCTTCCATACCCATACACGCTCCTGACATTGAATTTGGCTGCATGAACCTCGTTCAAATGAAAGATGAAACCTGGCTTGAGACCCTTAAACAAACACAAAAAAATTTGCAAACGCTTGCTATACACTACTTTGAGCACCTAAGAGCCCACACGTTTCATAAAAGCTTTGCAAGCCAAAACGCTCACCTTTCGCCCCGTGAACAGCAATGCCTTAGTTTAACGAAAAAGCGCTACTCAGTTGAGGAAATTGCCAACCATCTAAGCATCTAGACACGAACCGTTAACTTTCACTTACAGAATATCAACAAAAAGTTGGGCGCAAGCAATAAACACGAATCCGTTAACATTGCCGAATCCATGCTTATGCCCCTTTGAAAACCTGTCACAAATGACAGGTAACCTCACCTCAGCCAACAACCTACTCTATATCTAAGCAAAACATTAACTGAGGAATCACCATGAAAAAAACAGTGATCGCCAGCGCTTTAGTCGCTTCCTTGCTCTCAACTCATGCAGTAGCTGCTAATTTGACTGCCTACACGACTGAGTGGCAAATATTACGCTCACCGACTCACGGTGACGAAACACAAACCTGTAACACCTTAGGCACTGCCGCCTGTGCAGCAGCGCAGCTAAATTCTAAGACCGGTCAAAAATAATTATTTCAATTCTTAGATAATCAATGGGTCGGCGGACGCGGGAGTTTCCATGCGTTTATTACTTCCAACAAATTCAATAATGCCAAACGTATTTTAGCAATTGGTGGAGCTAACACTGAGATGAATCACTCAGTGAGTGATTACACATTTAGAGAGATCTTTAAAGACAACACCCTATTCTTGAGTAGCCTGCAGAAATGGGTACAAGCTTACCCTAACATTAAGGGCGTGGATTATGACTTTGAACCACCGCTCACGGAAAGTGGCGGTCAAGAGTCACCTGGCGCAGGCACGATTGCAGATTATAAAAACTTAATGCAACTGGTCAAAAACACGAAGGCCACGATGGGTAATGATTTTCACGTGTCTGTGACCATCACAACCAACATCGATTATTTGAATTAAATAAAAGAAGCAGTAACCAATCCGGATGACGGCAATTGGTTTGAACAGCTTTATAATGTTGTCGATGAACTCAACATTATGAACTATGACTTGCATGGTCCTTGGAGTCAAAGCAGCGATCCACGCACCAGCATTCACAGCACTCTACTGCAAGCAAACAATGTTCCAGGTAAAGAAAACTTTGCCATTCAGTATGGCGGAATTGAAGCGATCAATACCGTACTTGATGCAGGATTTGGTGCGGACAAATTGCAAATGGGCATCGCACAATACGCTCGCGCATTTGGCGGCGTTGAGGACAATGGGGGCATGGAAAACCTTCCGGGTTATAACGCAACCTGGACACACGCTGCAACGATCGATGAAATGGGAAAAACGAATACAAACAGTGATGGTTTTGTTCCGTATAAATCGATTCAGAAAATGACGCAGAAAGATGGTTACTTACAAAAGAACGTGATTGATCCTGAAACGTTAATGACTGTAGGTGGATACATATACAATCCAAACACGAAAGTCTTTGTAGGATATGAGTCGCCTGAAGAAGTCGTCAGTGCGTGTAAATTCATTAATGATGTGGTCTACTATTTCCGT
>DKOI01000068.1 GCA_002469885.1 Legionellales bacterium UBA7366
TACGGTTTTGCTTGACCACAACAGCTGGCGCTTGGTGCATACTATCAAAGAAAAAATATGCAGAAATTGCCAGGATTAGCTGTGATAGGATTAGTACCATCATTTCTTTACTCTCTGGAATTAAGTTACTCATGATATATATCTCCAACTTAAAAACAAAGAGTTGCAAGTGCCTGTTATTGCTCATAGCTTACCTGCAGTTTGTATACGATATAAGCATAGAATCTGTGTTTAAAATATTCAGTTTTAAGGTGGTTTAATAGACAATTAATTGATTGATCGGGTCTTAAGTTTAATTAATCCGGACTTCTAGGAAGGGTATACGATGATTTTTGTGGGTTTCTCTAGTGTTGAAAATAAAGTACGTTAGCAATATTTGGTTTTTGTAATTGATTAAGGGAGGCTTTATTTATCCTTCCTATCTTACTCATAAGACTCCCTCCTTAAATTGATTCTTTTTTAACGGATTACACTAAGTATGGGTGGCTTAGCAGATTCACTATTGCGTTTGTTTTCTAGTCAATGCACCATTATTGACAATAAAATCCATTTATGGAATAATTGCTTTTCATATATCAAAAATGAAGCCTTACGGATGAAGCTTACAATTCATCTTAATGAGGCACGTATCATGCATAACGATTTTCCCATATCAGATCAAAAACCTTTAGCGCGTCAGCGCAGCTACAGCGCTCCAACGGTGCTTTCTGGCAGCTTGCCTAAGCCTCCAGCGCCGGCCTATCCGAAACCAGTTCGGCGTTCATCGGTTGGTGATTTGCCGATTAGCCGAGGTCAATTTCTTGCATTGTGTGGTAAGCGCAACTTGCGTGTGGATCAAGTCAGTAATTGCTTGCAGTATCTTTATGCGGCTGAGGAATTTTCAAACGCTGAGCTGACCCAGTCTTTGCGAGCGCTCTCATTCGCGCGTGATGCTGTGTGGTGTCGAGTGATGCTCCATCAGGTTCTGAGAAGCACCTTGATCAGCAAGCTTGTTAAGGCCTTAACGATCAGTTTTGAGAGTGAAATGCCGCCAGTAATAATAAATGGCAAAGAGAAAAAGGTGCAGGTATTGTTAGATAACCTAAGTAAGGGGGTTTTTGCGATTTCGTGCTTGATAAAATCTGGACGCGTTTTGAATGTCAGTCCTATTGCAGGGTTGAATGATCTAATCAACAGTTTTGCCAGTTCAGCTAAATATGTCCAAAAACCAGAAACTGTCGGTCATTTTATCTCAGCCCTTAGTACGATAGTGGCGGCAGGTTTTTTAGAAGGTAAAAAAATTAAAGTGGACTCTATCTCGCTTATGTTAGATGTGTTTTTACGTTCTGCTTCTGCGAAAGATACTAAGGAAGTAAGCCATCTAATTTATGCGTTAGGAAAATTAGCTGAGGGAAACTGTTTCCGAAAAAATGAAAAACTTCCAGGAACCGCAGTTTCAAAATTGGTTTCATTGATGGCAGTGAATCGTCGAAGTTTGGAACTGAAACATTTTTCCCAGGGTATGTATGGGCTAGGAAGGCTAGTGGGTAGTGGTGTCTTAGAACATAAGCTTATTCGTCACCAAATGAATTCCTTGTTTCAAGAAGCTGATATTCGTGAAGGCGGTGCAGAATATTATAGTCAAATAGCGCAAGCCTATTTCTTTATGAATGTCAAAATGCCTAAAAAAGTCAGTGATGGATTGAAGGAGCAAAAGCCAGCGCCGAATAAGATGCAAACTGCTCTTGTTGATGGCTTAAAGAAAGTTAAAGACATTACAAAAGTTGAGTGCGAAGGATTGATTGGTGCATTTCACGTCGATATATTTTTGGAAACATACATAGGGCAAAGGCTCATTGTTGAGTTAGATGGCGCACATCATTATTACGCAAGCGGCAAGCTTCGAGGTAAGGACAGAGCTAGAGACAGTGCGTTTGAAAGACTGGGCTATACAATTGTGCGTTTTCGAAACGGTTCAACAATTGAAGACATGGTCAAGGGTGTCAAAGATAAGTTGTATGAACTGTCTTGTCAAGACGATAGTGAGCCCTTAATGAGTTCGTCTGATGATTTTGATTGTTCTTCTGCTCCCGAAACGAAAAGGGTGAGTCTCGGTCTAGGGCGTTTAGGTATGAGAAATGCTTTTGACTTATTAAGCGACTCTACATCGGACGATAGTGTTCCTGCTTCCCCAGTCTCTGAGTGTTCTACTTCATCTGATGATGCGTCTGTATTAAAGTTAATAAAATTACTCCCTAAAAAAGATTCTGTTTCTGCTGCTCAAGAGCCTTCAATGCCTGCTAAAAAAGGTAAGAAAAAGAAATCGAAGCATCAAAGTGTAAAGCTTGCAGAGCAGCTCGTTCCTTCTGAAGATTTAAGTCAAGTCGCTCATAAAAAAACAGATTTTAGTGATGTGTTAAGCGCTTCGCTTTTTTCTCAAAAGGAAGAGAATCCTGGTGAAAAGAAAGTGAAAAGTATTGATCTTCCAAGTAAGCTTAAGCAGGTTAAAGGGAAAAAATTATCGCCACATGCTTTAAAGAGCAAAAAGCGTAGAGACAGGGCGCGTAATAGAAAACCAAGTTCTAACGTTAGTTGTGGCCTCTATTTAAGTTGTGCAGGGCTCTTGATTGGTGGAGGAGCGCCATCTGTAGTTGCCTTATGCGCCGCTGGTTCGACTGAGCTGACTCCCCCAGTACAAACGAATTACAATGTAGATATTGCAGAGCGTATTTGCGACGCATCAAAATCTTGCAATAATCTTCTTTTGCGGTATTCGTCAAAGTAAGCTAGGTGGTGGGGCAGGCACATTTATCCACTGATAGGTGTGGTAGGCGTTTTTCTACATTGTGCTGAGCATGAATGTAGCTATGCGAGGGAGGCTTTCGCATTTAAAAGTAAAGCCTGGCTCATTCTGCCGGGGTAACGGCACCTAAGAGCTGAATCTAAAGTTCGCTTGACCCGCCCCCCGGCCTCTAAGGGCTGAGGATCACCTGGAAAATATTGATGAAAGAATTGCAGATTGCTACAAAGAATTTTTCATGAAGCTGGATTTGGTCTTGTCCGATATCAGGCTATGCGACTTGTTAAGTCAATGATGCCAACCGCGGGTGTCAGAGATTCTGGGTTCGGTTTGTTTATGACGCGAGCAACATGGATGACAGCTTTTACGGGCCCTGGGTTTTTGACGAGCATGTACGACCTTGTTGATCAGCATCCTAGATTCATTCAGCCAATGCAGGGTTTGCTTGGGCAGTTAGAAGATCAATTGAGCCTTCCTGTTCGGATGTTAACAAGCGGTGCTGAGTTGCTGAGAGGGCGCATGTCTTTTGATGTTGAGTTTGACCATCTTGTGAAGCGTCATGCTAGGCTCAAGCAGCAGTGGTATCGCTTGAATGCTCTCGCTATCCTCTCTAAACAGGGTCCGCTAAATATTGTTCAATACAATGTTGCCATTGATGCCTTTAATCAGGACCCCTTATCGCTGCCAGGCGTTGATAGCTTAGAGAAATTGAAAATCAATGCTGATGAAATGCGCGATGGTTTTCCCTTGCCGAGTGCGCAAAGTATGTTGTTGCGTCTCAAACATTTTTTATCGATTATGACAAGTTTTAACGAAGGTCGGTCTCATGATGTGTTAACGCAAAAAACAAAATTGTTTGATGCTGGGAACCTTCTTGGGCAGCTGGAGATGATGTTATCCGTTAAAACTCAGAAAGCGACTGCTGAATATTTATTGATTTCTTTGTGTAGAAGAATGCTTGATAGTGATGAGTCAAATAAAGATTTCAAAGATGAGTTCTTGGGCGCTCTTCAGCAAAAGGTAGATACATTGAGATTTGTCAATTTGCCAAATATAGCTCCCAAAAGAGATCAGCTGGTGGAGAAGCAAAATGCAGGTGATCTAATCGGCGCGCTTGAAGGAGGTTGATTTTGACGACTGCAGTTGTCATGATCTCTCAACGCTTAAGAGTGAGCAGGTTGGTTTTCGAGATCGCTCTGACCGAAGTTATACAATAATGGGGTCGTTTCAGCTATCAAAAGATATTAATAAGATGATTGCTCAAATTGATGGGTTTAGCCGCTGTATTGAAATCGGTGTTGTGCCCACTGAAACTGCCGATCTAAGGGCTGTTCCGGGGCGGTAGAGAGCTGGGCTTAAGTTTAATGCTGGAGTTCTCTCTCTCTCTCTCTCTCTTCAAGGCTTAAACTGCAAATCAATGGGTTAGGTGCTCTTACTTGCTCTAGGCCTGGAGTGCCTACTCCTGGCACTTTTTCTGAGCGAAAAGTGAACGCTTCAGTTTGAATCATACACATTATATGCTAAGATACCCCCTTGCTAATATACTGGGGGGTTATATCATGTTATCTATGCTTACAGGCAGTCGCGTTTTCAGTCGAGAAATGTCTTTCAATATGGGCCAAATCGGGCCAGCTGAATCTAAATCACGGAGCTTTGCGAGGCAGGATGTAGCGCATGGCGATACTCATGGCAATGTGCTGAGAATGATTAAGTTCCTGCAAGGCTTAAATGGTGCGCTTGAGATTTTAGCTGCTGATGAGAAGGCGCTTAATGCTGCTATCGATTCCCATAATCAGCTTATTCAGCAGGGTTTGTCAGACACGGCAGATAAAATTGAAATGGCAAAAATTGTTCGTATTGTTGAGAATATTATTGCTCGTATCAAATTGCATCCTGAAAAAGTAGGGCGAGTGATTTGGTTGGGTGATACAATTTGCGATCGAGGTCCTAATGATTATTTCACGGCATTGCTTTATCAAAAGCTGCATAAGGAAAAATTTCCTTTTACTATCACCATGTCGAATCACGATGCGGTTGCGTTGCAAGCAATGGCGGATAAAGTGCATGTTGATAAGCACAGACAGTTTAATTCATATAATAATCTAGCGTTATTAATTCAGAAGGGTATTGTCTCGGAAAAGATATTTAAAAAAATACTTGATGAGTCTTATAAGTCACATTTAAATTTAATTAACTATACATTGCGAGGAGATGACTCGTTGGTTTTGTATCCCCATTCACGCGTACCACTGGGATCATACAAGCGCTTAGCTGATCACTTTGAGGTGAAGTGGGATTGCAGTACTGTTTATGCGTTTGCTGCCATGATTCGGAAAATAAACGAAAAATTTGCAAGTTCAGGTTCTGAGGTTAAACCAGGTGGAATTATAAATAACTTTATTTGGAATGATCCTTATAATTCACGACGAAGCTTCGTCTCTGACAAGATGACAATGACTGATGATGTGCCTGAAGAGGTGCGTGCGAAGATATATCAAGTCCATGGTCATATTGGGCCGCATAAAGACGAAGCTCGGTGCGTATCCTTGGATAATGATATAGGGCGTTATGAGGCGTTTGCGGGGACGAGATCTGATTTTGAGTTACGTATAAGTGATTTATCGGCTGAGCAGCGCAAACAGTTTGAGCCTGAGAATCGTCGCTATGTTAAGCTCGATGACCGGAGTGGGTATCATGAGCAGTACAAGGGGAGAATGTCGTATACGGCTGAATATCCTCTTCGAATGTCTCCACTGCCTTTTATGTCTATGGTGTATGCTTCAGTGAACTTAGGGGCTTCATTTGCAGCAATAGAAAAGCCGGTGCAAGATAATCCCGCAGCTTTGTTCTCACCACCTATTAAGGCGTCTCTTGCTGAGTCTTCTGGGGTTGAGGTTGCTCAATCTGAACCGATTTCACGGGTATTACGAGCTTCGTCCGGAAGCAAATTTTAAAGGGGTCGTATTTCGACCCCCATATCAATGCTACAGCCGAGCGCCTGTAGTTTGACTTTCAACAGGATCAGGGCCGCTAATGCTAAAGGGTTTACCTGTTACTAAGTCTAGGCCTAGTCCGTTGGGATCTTTTGGGTTGTAGGTAGGTAATGTTGGTTTGTAGGTGGGTGATGTCGGTTTGAATTTCCCAGCATTTTGTATAACTGTTTCGCCAGTTTTCTTTTGGGTTTTAACCGTGAGGGGGTGGTTTAAGGCATTCTCTCTTGGTTGTTTTGCCGCTAATTCTTCCTGTTCTTTTTGTGCCGCTAACAATAGCGAGAGTGGGTTATACATATTTATGTCCTTCTGCTTGTTATATAAAAGCGAAGCCTATCAAGTTTTGCGGGTGATTTCAATAAAGGGTAGCCGTCATGCCGGACTTGATCCGGCATCCATAGGGATAAATAGCGCAGTGAGAACTACGCGTTATTTAACAAGCTCGATCTGAGTTCATCTTTCGCAGTATCAACGGCTATTTCTAGCGCTGAGTTAAAATTATCGTAATGTGGTGGCTGATCCCAGTTACCATTAATAGAGGTCACAACGCGCGCATTGTGGCGCCAATAAATTTCGTTACTGTTTATGTCAACTAGTCTGCCTGTCATATCAACGATTGCACTTGGTGCGCCAGATGGAATGAAGCCATAGTAATTCCGTATTGCACCAATTTTATTGAGAGTGATAACTAATAGCTTGTCATCACCGACTTTCATTGATAAAGGCGCGTAGGTTTTTACAGCGTACTTTTTATTATCTTGTTTTGATTGAGGCAATGCGGTGATATCAATGGGGGTTTTAACGATAACAGCTTTGATGTAATGACCTTCGAGCTCAGAAACTAATGATGCCTGATACGTTTCCATCCAAGAAAGGTCAGTCCCGTTGATGTGGTTTTCAAAGGTGGATGTCATCGCGCTGTTAATCGCGTAATCAATCAAGCCTTGGTTACCTGTTTTTTCAAGGTGAGCTTCAGGTTTTGTTGATTCAGCAACGGCAACAGTTTGCGTGTGGTCTTGCCAGAACTGCTCGTTGAGCTCGACATCTTTAGGCTGGCTTGCGCAGGCTGCTAGAGTCGCGGCAACAACGCATACAGCGAGTGGTTTGTAAATTGTGTTCATGTCAGTTCCTCTTGTTAGGTTTGTTTGTGCCATTTTTCGATATCACGGATTATTTTTTTCATGAGTTGCGCGGAGACTTCTTCTTGTTTTTCTGCATAGGATGAATCGCTAAATCCTTCGTCTGGAGTTGTTTTAACAAGGTGTGTTTTCGTAAAGTGTCCAGTACTGTCTTCAATGTCGATTTCGGCATTGAGTGTAATAAGGTGGCCTTGATGGGAAGATACGCTGGTTCGCTTGAAGTTGATTGTGATTAAGACTTCGTTCTCGGTAGGTTGATGCGAAGATGTGATGATCTCAATGTTTGAAAACACGTTGTTGAGAGCTAAAACGTCTCTTAAAGATGTGATGAAAACAACTTTATTGGCTTTGCTGTATCCATATTCATATTTAGCTGGGTTTCTGCTTTTATCCACATTAATAATAATGTCGCCGATAATGCTGCTACTGGACTGTGTTTCCAAGGCCGCGCGAGATTCAGTGCCTGATTCCCACGCTATATACGCTTTTTTATCGCTGTGGATTGGGATGGTTTCTTCGTAGCGTGTGGCAGACATGAGTGCTTGCGGGTCTTGAGAGGCGCATGATGACAGAAGAAGGGTGGTGGCGATTAATAGTGTTCTTCTCATGATGCGGCCTCTACAGGCTTGTGGTAAAGCTCATCGTTGAGTTGCTTATCGATAATCAACAGTTGCTGCTCGGTGTTCAATTGCTTCCAAACCTTGGCGGGTACGCCACGGTAAATCTGTTCTTTTGCGCATGCGGTCAGCGTGACTAGAAGGCCTACGCATACTGTAGCGCTGACCATTTGATTTATCTTGCTCATATTCCACTGGTCTCATTTTTTTTCGATTCAAATTTGTGGTGAATCTAGCATTTAGAAGCCTTTTCGTCAATATCGTATACGCCACTTAAGGATTCCTTAAGGTTGCCTCACTATACTCACTGGTTCTTGTTTAACATGTTGAGGTTTCATGTTGTGTTACAAAATAAAAGGATAATTTATTTCGCCGAAGTAGCTTGGTATCACAGTGCTATCTATATTGGTACCAAAGGTGAGACATATGCAACGGCAACGCATGGGGCAGGTTATAAACATAAGCTCTACAAAACGCTTGATGCAGCGGTTAGGTTCTGTCAGCGTAAACAAGAGCCAAGTCCGCCAGCAGATAAGCATATTGAAATTCATGATTTGCACAATGGAACGCAGGAAACATTGAGAGAGTATCTGTCGCTTAAAATGGTCCGGATAGCGCCATGGTTGATTGGAGTAGCAAGTTGTAAACAAGAAGATGCTTTTATCAAGGCTGTTACTGAGCATAAAGATGAGCTTACAGAGAAAGATGAATTTGATAACACTGTCTTTCACTTTGCTGCTAGAAAAGGCTTTGTTCGTGCACTGAAATTTCTGTCGTTACATGTGGGTGCGTTAATCAACGCTATTAATTTTGCTCGAGAAACGCCTTTGCATCTTGCAGCCTTACATTTAAAGGTATCAGCAATTGAATACCTTCTTTCGCAGAAGGTTGATGTGCTAACTCGCAGTAATCATGAAGCGCCGCCTAATTTGAAACAGCAATCAGCATTACGTTATCTCGATCATATGGCGAGAAGGCACCCCGAGCCTGCATCTATTATTTTTCCACTCACATTCAAATTCATGGTGACAGAGCATGCGGGTTTAAAAGTGTTTCTTGCATCAGATGAAAAAGATAATTACAAGATCAATCGGGTTGAAATTGACAAGACTAAATATGCCAAAGGGTTTGTGCGTTATTGGGAGCCTGAATATAAAGCCTATTTTGACGGAAATAAAATAAAATCGGGGTACGAGATTAGGCATAAAAGGTCGGTTGCTAGCATTCTTGCGCTTCAAACACAGAAGTGGCGTAATGTTCCGGTTTCAACGTTGCCTGAAAAGGACAGGATGGATTTTTTATCAGTATGTGATTATATAAAGCAAGAGATTAGAGGTATATTGGATTCTAAAGAAAATTT
This sequence comes from Legionellales bacterium UBA7366, assembly GCA_002469885.1. Classification (GTDB taxonomy): domain Bacteria; phylum Pseudomonadota; class Gammaproteobacteria; order UBA7366; family UBA7366; genus UBA7366. The sequence goes on from DKOI01000068.1 coordinate 8,886, forward strand.
ATTTATTGGATCGGCTGTTGAAAACCAAGCCTTTGGTTGGCTTGCTAGTGTGTTAGCGCTTAGAAAGCGTGATATTATTCGTTGTGTAAAAGGGGCTTCGTTGTGTGTTCAGATCCCTGAAAAATATAGGGCAGTTTTTTCCACCCATAAGTCTTACGAGGCCTTGACTAGTGAGCAATATAATAGAGGGTTAAATACTTTTAATTTTTCTCGTCTAAATATGGGGCGATTTTATAAGCTTGCACATAATGACAATCCAGAATTTGCAGACACAGCACCGCCTCCGTTAGAGGTAAGTGATGAACCGGCGAAGAAGCGTTTGAAGGTTAAAGCTTAGGCGCTTACAGTCATTTTGCATGAATGCTGATCTCCAATTAAAGCAAATGGTTTGGCAGTGCTTGGTGTTAGCATATAGCCTTCGAATCCTGAGAGCTGTTCTGCGTTGCTGAGTTTTGTGGCCGTCTTTTTCTGTGGGTTGCCCGTTAATGCAAAACCAACGATTTTATCAGTGTTATCAACGATCCGAATTAGCGCTGGTTGAGTGTCGTTGTTTTCGTTAAACATCCATCCGGAGATTTTTTTATAGCGCGTTTGATCAGGTATTGAGGTGATCGTGTTTAACTGGCCTTGGCAGGTGGCTATGTTTTTCTGTGAGTAGTGCGTGCCAATGCCGTTTCTCACTTCATTAAAAGGGTAGGTGTGATAAATCGACCTTTTTTTATCAAGCGCTCTTTTAGCAACAACCAGTATATTATCCGTGTTTGCATCAAGTGCTTCGAGCGCGATAGGGTCGTTGATTTGTAGCTCAAGCGCAAGCACGGCGAGGCGTTGATTGAAGTGTTTTTCGACATGTGCGTGAAAGGCTTTAAATTGTGAAACCACTAATAAGATGCCAATGATTCCTAAGGGTAATAAATAATAGCGCAACGTCTTGTTTGCTGCGTTTAAAATTAGGGGTGCATGTAGAACGAGTAAGGCGGCCCATGCCATTAATACGCCTGTTGTGTAACGTGAGGTTAGTGCTTGATGATGTCCAAGCATTATCCGACCGCTTGCAGTGATGATGCCTGTTGCAATCACATAGCCAATGAATAAAATTAATGTGAGTTGAAGTGATTTGTTTTTGGGTTGCAGGCAGTATTGAACAAAAAACCAGGCGGCATTGATTAAGAGTATTGCGCCTCCTGCTATCGCAACTTGTTGCCCAAATTCGCCGTGACCCAGTAAGCGATAGAACGGTCCGCCGAGATAAAGTAAGAGGTAATGAGCAAAGTTTAGGAAGCTATACGAGTGGTCTGGGTGATTCAGTGTGAGTCCATGGAAATAGAGTGCGGGTGTTAAAATTGATAAGAGAAGTAAGGTGCCCAGGCGAGCTGTGCTTTGTCTAGTGAGTAGGGCATAAACTAGCATCATTGGGAGGACGAGCACGCCATTGGCCATAGCACCGATGGACGCAAAGCCTAGTAAGCAAGCGAGAATAAACGGTTTTGCACTTTGCGGCGCCATAGCGGCTTTGTGTGTCCAGTAGAATGCGAATAACGGTACTATTTGTGCTAAAAAAACTTGGGTATTAAAGCCGGTCATCAAGTTTTCGTGTTGGCACCAGGAAAACAGCCAAGCAACTAAAAAGCAAGATAGCGCTATTTTTCCTTTGAGGTGTTCTTTGTTGTGAGTTATTAGGTTGAGTGCGTGCAGAAAGAAGCAGGCGCTAATGGTGACAAGCAAGTAGTTCACAATAATCAGGAATATGCTTAAGCCCCCAAACCAGGTGACATCGAACCAATATAGAAAGTGAGATAAGACGAGCCTGTGCTCGTTGTTGAGATCCCACAGATGTGACCAGAAGTCGTCAGTTACATTGATGTAGCTATACCACATATCACCGTAGGGAATTGTGGAGAAAGATTTTATGCCACCTACAATTGCTATTCCTACTACTAAAAAAGCGATAGCTGCAAAGAATCGTGATGTATTATCTTTTAAGAGCATGCTGACTTATTACCTTTAAATCGATTGAAATATCGTAATCAAGGTCATTGTATACGCTGAGCGTATAAGATTGCAATCAGTAAATATAGCGACACTCGCAGTGTGTTAGTAAACCGGCTGCAATGTAACGGCTTGCTTGTTCTGGTTTTTTTCTTTTTTAAATAGAAGCTCTAATTTTTTGTGGTTGAGCGCCTTTGGGTCTAGTGCGCATGAATTTTCCAATGTTTTCGCCATGCATAACCAATTTTTTTAAGGTTAAAATATAAGAATCGATAATCGCTCTGTCGTTAATCCAGTTTGAAAATATTGGGAATGATAATCCTTTTGCGCCAACCTGTTGGGTGTTTGGAAACCGGTTTTTTGAGTGAAATAAAGTGGCCGGTATGCCTCTCGCTGAGAGGTTCTTTTTTTCCGTTAATGGGTTAGTGTCATCTGAGAAAAAAGGTAGTGATGGAAGTGGCTGGCTTGAAGGTCTTTTTATCTTCAGACCCTCAACGCGAGCTAGTTTTACAAAGTCATCGATATTAATATTAAAAAAATTCTCTGCTATATAAAGCGGTTTAAAGCCATACCAGGTTGTTCTAACGGCGTCTTTTGCTGGGATGATAAAGCGCAGAAACGTGAATTGCTTAAGCTTTGCAGTGAAATAGTACATGCACGTGTTTCGTTCTGCGATGACGTGCTCAAGGTTTGCTAAGGCGTGAATCGCTACAATGGCATTTAGAGGTGACATTCTCAGCTTCATTCCGAACCCTGTGACCCAGTATTTTTGAAGAGAGGGGTTCATAATTTCGTCGCGTGCTCTATCCCTATAATGGCCATAAAGTGTTGCTCTATCGTGCAATTTACGTTGGTTCGTTATCAGAATTCCGCCTTCCCCAGCGTAGACAACCTTTTTCGCTTGCAAGGAAAAAACAGCAATGTCACCAAATGTGCCGCAGAGTTGTCCCCCTAACTTGCTCCCATGTGCGTGCGAACAATCTTCAATGATATTAAGGTTGTGCTTTTTTGCGATTTTTAATATCGCGTGCATATTGGCTGGGTGTCCCCATTGGTGTACCGCAACGATGGCTTTGGTTCGTTTTGTTATTTTGGCTTCAATTTCTCTTTCATCTATGCATCTCGTTGTTAAATTGATGTCAGTAAAAACAGGTACGCCTCCCATTTCTATTATGGGGCTTATAGCCGCATGAAAGGTTAGTGCGGGGCATATCACTTCGTCACCCGTGGATATTGCTATGGCCACATAAGCGGCTCTTAGCGCTGATGTGCCTGAGTTGTAGGTAATAGCATATTTTACCGATTTCAAATAGGATAAGAAGTTATCTTCCAGCGTTTTTATTGAGCTTGTTCGACCGGTAATGTTAATGTCCTTGCGTCTTTGTGCGATAATGTCCAGGAGTTCTTTTTTTTCAGGCGGAGGTGGCCATGTTGCATGCTTCCTTGAGAGTAATTGGCTTGCTTTTCCGCCTAGTATGACGGGCAGGTTGGCTTTGTGTCGTTGGGGTTCAGCTGCTTTCGCAGGTTGGGTTTGTTCAGGGGTATTTTTATGTTTGTATGCTTCTGAAATTAAGCTTGTGTTGTTTAAGTGTTCGATAGGCGTGTTGATTGTTATGGCGCTATTTTTTTTTGCTCGGTCTATAAAGTACGCTAGTTGGTTTTCGAAGCGTTTATTTTTAGGCTCTCTTTTTTTTGAAAAAACCAGCTGATGTTTTTCACCAAAAATTCTCAGATCATTTTTTTTGATAACGTAAGTTCTATTTTTTGTAAAGATTCTTGTTGAGTCGAGCTTTTCATCATAGCCGCTGTTCAGTAAAATGTTGATAAGGGTCTTTTTTCCAGAAGAGTGTTTCCAGGTCAACGATAGATAGGCTGCAGATTCAGTGCTTGCGTTGGGTTGATCTACAAAGCTTGCAGAATTGATGTCGATCTGAGGTGATTTCTCTTGCGTAAGCCAGTGCAGTAGGTCAATAATGTGGTAACCCATATCAAGCAATACACCGCCACCTGATAGGTTGTGATCTAGGCGCCACGGTGTTTTTTGGTTTTGCGCTTTAGTGAATGGAAATGTGTACCGGAACTCTATATGTTGTATTTTGTCCGCATGTGGCAGGTTGCTCACTATGTGTTGATAGTCTTTATCAAATCGGCGTTCGCATGAGATCATGTTTTTAGAATTGCTTTTTATGAGGCTTAATAATTCTGTTGCCTCATTAAGGTCTCTTGCGAGTGGTTTTTCCTTTAGGATGTGGATATTTCGATTCGAAACCTTTTTCATGATCGTCATGTATTGATGGTGGGGAAGGCAGATAATGCAGGCTTCGGGTTTATGCGATTCTAAAAGTGCGTCAATGTTCTTGTAATTGTATACTTCCGGGTATTCAGATAAAAAACCTTCTGGGAGTTTCATGTCGCAAGTGATGATTTTATCAGATGTTGACGAGTTTGTTGAAAGGCATGCTCTGAGATATTTTTTCCCTTGTTTTCCCAAGCCAATAATGCAAATTATCATTTTTTCTTATGTCCTTTTATAGCGTTGAGTAATGTAGCGCTTTAGTGTGTTCTTGAATTCTGTAAGCCGGTTTTGACAAACCGGTGTGCATTCTAGCTATCTATGGTGCTACATACAATAGTTTGAGTGTGGTGTCTCTTATGTTTATTTGCTTGTAGTCATTCCATGGTGACCGTATAATTCTTTCCAGGTTTACAACGACAGTACAGGGAGCTATGTATGTTAAATAATTTGATACCTGAGGATTCGTTTGCCCGAAAACTACCAAAAATTGCGCCTTATATTCTTCTGCCCTATGTTGTTAGTTTGTCCTATAATAATTGTAGTCAAGAAAAGCCTCTAGAATTCGCGAGTCATTTTATTGTATTTTCGAGTGTGCTTACAGCAGCTTTAGATGCGTTTATATGTCAGCATAAAAAATTTAAAGCATTAGAGCGTGTATCTGTTGCTCCTAATCGCAGAGGCGCCAGTGTGCTGTGCGGTTACCTGGAGTATGCATTGCATTACAGTGCTTTTTTAGCGGATTACTGTGCTTTATACCTATGTGTTAGAAACGGCTACCTAACGATAAACCCCGCTAAGGATATGCCATCATATCTCCAGTGACTCATCTCTTTCAACTGTTACTTAAAGTTGATCTTCTAGGAGCGGTAGGCGCTTATTTCTTTTCAAAAAGAGCCTTAAGACCCGTCCAGCAATCCAGTTTATCGTCAGTCAAGACTTTGCTAATGATATCAATTGCGTCCCATTTAATAACATTGCGTCAAATGCAAAGTAGTGCTCCTCAAAGCACCGACATCGTGCTGGACTTATCGCCTTCATTTTTTGTTTGCTTAACTGCGTTCGCTTCTCAGTGGGGTTCACGCGTTTCCTCTGGGAAATCTTTTGATAAAGCTGTGCGGGAAAATACCCCTAGGCATTTTATAGCTGCGCTAGCGCGTTGTCAGGCAACGCTTTTTGCAAAAGATCCAGTAAGAACGTTTTCACTTCGTGCTTCGCTTTTTTTGCTGGGCATGGCAGTTGCCAGTATTGAATATACTGAAAACTTAAACAGCTATGGCTTGATGACTTTGGTTCTCGCCTCATCAATTCTAACCTCTCTTAAGTTGAGTGCTGATATTGCGGATCTCAAGCAGTTGGGCTCACCAAGGGCTACGGCTCGCTAATCGCTTTCCCTCTCTGTTAATATTGTTCATTACGCAGACAGATTGGTATAATAATGATACGGTGACTCCTTTGGGCTTCTACAGGCGATGTCGTCTGTAATCAGTGAGTTATGTCTATAATCTCGGGGGGAGTAATGCAGGTCTACAATGCGTTGAGTGAGTTAGAGCTAGTGAAAAGTGTTCAGGCAATTCGTAAGGTTTACGAAGAGGCGCCAGAAGAGGTGTCAGCTGAGCCACAAAAATTCATTGAAACACCGTGTTTAAAGTTGACCGCATACTTACGTTTTTCAGCTACTATTCCTGCAAAAGCCGCTTTTGATATTTCCAATCGTTTAAAAGAGCAATGGAATAACATTGCGATTGAAGATCGATTCCATCTTGTTAGATATTGCCTTGATGTGGTTATCTTTCAGCGAAGTTTTACTGACATCATTCTTGGACCTTCTAAAGATGAACTTAACGATGCGATTGAAGAAAAAGCATTTAAGGGCCGTCAGAAATCATTACAGGGTATCTTGGTGGTCCTGCTGAGTGGTTTGCTTGAAGGTTGCGGTTTGTTGAGTTTGTATGTCTGACATAAATATGCTGTAATAACTCTACTGAATTTTCTATTCAAAAGGAGTCGATATGAGTGGTAAAGGTAAGTGTCCAGTGATGGGCGGTAAGCATGTTGCTGGTGAGGGAATGTCCAATAAAGACTGGTGGCCGAATCAGTTAAACCTCAAAATTTTACACCAAAACTCCTCTCTTTCAGATCCAATGGCGGATCAGTTTAATTACGCAGAAGCGTTTAAATCATTAGACCTAGCTGCCGTTAAAAAAGATCTAGTTGATTTAATGACAGATTCGCAAGATTGGTGGCCAGCAGACTATGGTCATTATGGCGCACTTTTCATTCGCATGTCGTGGCACAGTGCCGGTACTTATCGCACCTCTGATGGTCGCGGTGGCGCGGGTTTTGGGCTTCAGCGTTTTGCGCCCCTTAATAGCTGGCCTGACAATGCCAACCTTGATAAAGCACGCAGGTTGCTTTGGCCGATTAAGCAAAAATATGGCAATAAAATTTCTTGGGCAGATTTGATGATTCTTGCCGGTAATTGTGCGCTAGAATCCATGGGGTTTCAAACCTTTGGTTTTGCAGGTGGCAGAGAAGATGTTTGGGAATCCCAAGAAGATATCTATTGGGGCGCTGAAGCTGAATGGTTGGGCGATAAGCGATACAGTGGCGAGAGAGATTTAGAGAATCCTCTGGCGGCAGTTCAGATGGGTTTAATCTATGTAAACCCTGAAGGCCCAAATGGTAATCCAGATCCCGTTGCTTCAGGGAGAGATATTCGCGACACTTTTGCTCGCATGGCGATGAATGATGAAGAAACGGTTGCGCTTGTTGCCGGTGGTCATACATTCGGAAAATGTCACGGAGCGGGAGAAGATTCTAATGTGGGGCCAGAGCCAGAAGCTGCTGGCATTGAAGAGCAGGGTTTAGGTTGGATAAGTGCGTTCGGTAGCGGTAAAGCTGCTGATGCAATCACAAGTGGTCTTGAAGGCGCTTGGACAGCTAATCCAATCAAGTGGGATAATGGTTACTTTGATGCGCTGTTGGGTTATGAGTGGGAATTAACAAAAAGTCCTGCTGGTGCACAACAGTGGACGCCAAAAGACGGAGCAGGTGCTGATGATGTTCCAGGCGCTTTTGATTCATCTAAACGATATGCGCCTATGATGACAACTGCTGATATGGCGATGAAATTGGATCCTGCGTATGCGAAGATTTCTAAACGTTTTCATGAGAACCCAGAAGCGTTTGCAGATGCCTTTGCTAGAGCGTGGTACAAGTTAACGCATCGTGATATGGGGCCTTTGGCGCGTTACCTTGGAAGTGAGGTGCCTAGTGAAGAGTTGTTGTGGCAAGACCCTGTTCCTGCAGTTGCTGGCGATCTAATAAACGACAAAGACGTTGAAGCGCTCAAAGCGAAAGTCTTAGCTTCAGGCTTAACAGTTTCTCAGATGGTTTCTACTGCATGGGCGTCAGCGTCAACCTTTAGAGGTTCGGACAAGCGCGGTGGTGCTAATGGTGCGCGCATTCGTTTAGCACCGCAGAAAGATTGGGAGGCGAATAACCCATCAGAGCTGGCAAAGGTCCTAAAGGTATTAGAGGAGGTTAAAGCTGGTTTCGATAAACCGGTCTCTATGGCGGATCTCATTGTTATAGCGGGTTGTGCAGGGGTTGAAGCTGCGGCTAAGAAAGCTGGGTATGCCGTTAAGGTGCCGTTTACGCCGGGCCGCACAGATGCCTCTCAAGATCAAACCGATGTGGATTCATTTGCAGTGCTTGAACCGCTTGCTGATGGATTCCGAAATTATCTTCGCTCCGGTTGCAATGTGTTACCTGAAAAGCTGTTGATTGATCGTGCGCAGTTGTTAACGCTGACAGCGCCTGAATTGACAGTGCTTGTTGGCGGTATGCGTGTCTTAGGCGCTAACTATGAAGGGTCTGCGAACGGCGTGCTAACAGCGCAATCAGAATCGCTCTCCAATGATTTCTTCGTAAACTTACTCGATATGAAAACACAGTGGAAGCCTGTATCAAAAGCTGGCGAACTGTTTGAAGGTGTCAGTCGAGCAACGGGTGAAAAAACGTGGTCGGCGACGCGTGTTGATTTAATTTTTGGATCTAATTC
>DKOI01000048.1 GCA_002469885.1 Legionellales bacterium UBA7366
TTAGGGAAGTGGTTAGGGCGTGCGCTGGGCTTTTTTGGCGGCAAGGGCAAGCGAACTGCAATGACTAACATTGCCTTGTGTTTTCCTGAAATGTCAGAACAAGACCGCCTGCGATTGTTAAAACGCAATTTCGAATCCATGGGCATGTTTGCGTTTGAAGTGGCGATTGCGTTTTGGGGTTCACATCGAAAAATGTCGAAAATTCGTTTTGATGTTGATGAAAGAAGTTTGGCGGTGTATGACGCCGCGCTTGCGAAGGGGAAGGGCGTGTTGTTTGCCGGCCCGCATTTCGCATCGCTCGAAATGGTGGGGCGATTGATCAGTATGCGTCATCGCTTTGCGGTGATGTATCGCGAAAACAAGTCCCCGTTTTTAGAGCACTTATTGCGACCTGCGTTGGAGCGTCATTATCCTGAAGTGGTAGAGCGCCGTGAACTTAAAAAGTTTATTCGCTGCCTAGCGGATAATCTCACATTTTGGTATGCAGCTGATGTGGATGTGGGGGCTCGCGGGAGCGTGTTCGCCCCGTTCTTTGGCATCCCAACTGCCACCATGACGGCCCCTGCGCGCTTGTCAAAAAAGACCGGCGCGGTTGTTTTGCTGGTGGGTTATTTTAGACTAGAGGGCGGTGGTTACCGTCTGAGTTTGGAAAACATGCCGGAGGACTATCCTTCTGGTGATGATCTTCTGGATGCAACGCAATTAAACGAAGGGCTAGAAAAGCTCGTTCGTGAGCACCCAGATCAATATTTTTGGCAGTACAAACGGTTCAAAACCCGCCCAGAGGGTGAGGCGAGGTTTTATAAGTAGGCCGGTATCCTTCGAGCTGTCCTGAAGGTTGTATAAATATGCGTCCTATTTGGGGCTAAAATCAACCACTTAGCCTGTTCATAATTTGGCATCAAATTGAGAAATTTGAAGAAATGTGTTATGATCGGACTCTCAATAAGTTAGAAAAGCCTCGTAGAAGGCCCGTTATAAGAATAAAAACGAGAGAGTATAATGCAAAAACAGCGTCCGATGTCACAAGCTGCGCGTGAAGCACAAGAATTGCAATCCCTCCAAGCCGCGGCAACGCAGGCTGAGTTGAGCCGTCGATTCGAAACCTATATTTCAACCCCTTTCACCCAGAAAGCATTGCCTTTATTCGCGACATCTTATTCTGCGGTAGCCGGTGCGTTCAAATCTGTTAAGACAGGTGGGGTTTATGCCTGGAAAAAGTTTTGGGATGTCCGAAAGATGGCCAATGCTGAAATTACAAAAGAGCAACACCTCAAAGAATTGGTCGATGCCCTCGGAACGGAGCCAACCAGGTGGACGATCTTCCAAAAGCATTATTTTAGTTGGGCGCCAAGCATTCGAAAGCCGGCAGTAGTTTTTCTTGCCTTGTATCGTGCCTTTGGAAAAGGGAGCAAATCGTCTGCGGTTATGACAATAGGCCCTGAGGTTTATAGGCACCGTGATGCGATAACCTCACTTCCCGCGGCCTATCAAAAACAATGGTACAAACATAGAGCGCGATTCGTTGCGGCACACTTGTTGGCCACAGGCGCGGCTTTATGGATGTTATATAGCTACCTTTACCAAAAACTAGAAGCTGAAGAAGGATTGCCTGAGCGAGAGCCTGAAGAAGCGTTGCTTGAGCTTGAATCCATCTTTAATGCGACGAATATCTCAAGTCCTTTTAATTTATCAATGTGCCCTATTGAGAACGTCTCTGCAGACAAGGAAGTGCTTAACAATACACTGGAGCAAGTGCTTGATAACAGCAAAGCGTTAATGTTGTTTTATCTTCCAATGTTCTCGGCAAGCTTTTGGGAGAGGCAGGTTTGTTTGCCAATGAGCTTTCCTGAGGACGCGCCTGAAGAGCAGGTTGTGAAAGAAGCTGTGCAGGCACCTGAAAGAGCGTCCGAAAAAAGCGCTGAGTCTTTAGAAAAGTTGGTCGAGGCGGCGGTAGAAAAAATAATGCGATATTCTACAAAAGACACAGCTAAGCCAGCTAGTGACTCTTTAGGGGTTGCGCACGGGTTGTCTTGGGCCAAAGGGTTGGTTGGTAGTGGGTTGTTAGCGGTAAAAAATGGCGTTGTGTCTGTTCCAGGTGTGATAAAAAATGGCGTTGTCTCTACGCCAGGCGTGATAAAAAAGGGTGCGTTGTCTACGCCAGGTGCGATTATAAGTGGCGCTGTTTGGTTAGGAAAAAAAGGCTATTGGCTGGGTGAGACTGCGCTTCCTTGGGTGTGGACGCTCTTTATTGAGAAATCAGCAATGACGGCTGTTATTGCATCACCGATAGCATTGGTAGCGTCTCTGCCAGAATATTGCCGAAAAAAACCCACGAAGACAGAGCGTGTTGAACAGCAAGTTGCCGAATTAGAATCTGCCAAAACTGCCTATAAAGCAGGTGCCCCTAAGGTTAAAACTTATCACACACCCGCATCGATTAAGTTGATTGAATTTCAGAATAAGCAAAGGGATCAAAAACTAAAAGCTGTGACGCAGCAGCTGCAATCAGCACCAACGATTATTCGGTTGATGGGTGCTGAAATTTCTAAAAAGAGAGTGGCGAGTGTTGTTGAGATGAAAGAAGCGGAGCTTGCGCCTGTTGTCTTGAAAGAGTGTGAGCGTCTTTCAACGACAAAAGGCATTGAAGAGCCTGTCGTTAAGCTCAAGGAAGCGCTGCGAGCAGGAGACGCGCTTGATGAAAAGGCAACGAAGAAATTTAGACAAAGCTTTAAGCAAAATGGCTTGTTCTCCCAAGAGCAAGTTGCAAATGTGCTAGGCATTAAAAAAGAAGCATTGGGTGCGTTAAAACGAGAGCAAAGGTTAGCGCGAGCCAGTGGAATTAGACTGCAAACGAATAGGGTTGGAACTTAACTATGATGACGCAAGAGCAAAAAGTGACGCGGCAGGAACTTAATGAAGCGCTGGCGCTGATGCGTACAGAGCAAAAAGGGAATCTCGATTTAAAGCCAGGCGAGTATAGTCAAGATTTACGTGATCGAGTTGACTTTGCCATCATCCCTTCTTTGGCCCATATTATGGTTGCAGGTCGAGCGAAGAAAGCGGAGCTCAACTTATTATTAGCGATTGCAAATGTACCCACCACTGTCGATGAGCAATTGACGACGCAAGGCGCTGTTTTTGAACGTGAGTTACGCGTGGCGACACACGGCCATGCGTTAAAAGAGGAAAAGCGTGCTGAGCCTCATGATCCTATTCGCGGATTTAAAACATTAGCCGCTGCGCACTCTATTAACGGAACACGACCAGGGTTCAATGAGAAAATGCTGCAACCTCAAACGGTTGCAAGAGTCTATGCGTCAGGCATCAATGCTCGTACAATATTGGCAATGTATAAAGCCTGCGGCCGTTCATCGTTGGTGGGTTTGCATGCCAAGTTAACAGCGCACAATGATGCTAAAATTCTAAATGCGTTTATGAATGAAGTTGAAACGGATCCTGATTTACATGCGGATTACATACAATCAAAGCTTTTTAAAGGAAAAGCAGGCGATGCTAAGCTATCGTTTATGGCGCTGCCAGCGGTTGAGCAAGTCGGTTTTTATCAGAATCAAGTGTTGCCTCTCGGCAATGATGTGACTCAAGAGCAAAAAGATCAGTTAGTTGGGAATGTTTTTGAGCGGTATAAGCAGCAAGTATCAACAGCGGTAGCTGATGAAAAAGGCGAATATCAGGTTGTACTAAATCGTGCAGCTGAAGCAGCTACGCAAGCTAGGCAAGCCATGACCCAAATCAGCATAGCAAGAGCGGAATTGCATAAGCTAGACAGTGAAGCTAGCTATATTGCGGCACACGGTAAGAACGATACCTTTGTCACGCGACAAAACTTGGTGAAACTTAAAAAAGCCTTTGAACTCCAAAAAGCTGAAAAACCGGCGTTAATTGCCGAGGTGGGCGAGGCACAGCGTAACTTGCTTAAAGCACATGCTGTTTTGCTTCTTGCCCAAGAAGTGGTAGAGACTAAGAAAGATAATGCGCACAGTTTTTCTAGCCTGCTTAAGTCCACAGAGAAAACGTTAATTGAAACCGGAAAAGAAGTGCTCGATGGCACAGCTGAGGAAGCGGCAAAAAGAAAAGCAGCGGAGCTAAAAAAATTAAATGAAGCGCAGGCGTTGTTAGATGGCGCCGTTCTTCCGGGTGAGGAGAAGTTCAGCTTATTTAATGGTAAGGCAGAAGGCTCAGCAGAACAGTATGAGACTTATGCTCAGCAAGGTCAGGGTGCGGCTTATATTAAAGAAGTGAAGAAAGAGCTGTTGAAGCCTGAAGGTGAAGAAGAAAAAGTTGGGTTTGGTGGCGCAGAACCAGAATCTACTGGTGACTTTTATGCCATTGAGATTAGCGATCGCTGGATTCGCTGGATTCGTTGTGTTCCTTGGGGCACAGGTCATGCCATGGTGAGTGTTGATGCACGCAATAGTCCTTTGATGCGTTTGCATAACATCCCCAATGATACCAAGGGCCAGATTGAATTAGCGTTTAAGATGGTTGAGAATTTTCAGAAGCTCCGTGAAAAAGCGTATTACGACAAAGCATTAGCGAAAGCAAAAACTGCCGCGGGTGATGGTTTTGATAAAGCGGTGTTTGAAGAAGGGTTGAAGAGTGATCCAGAACTGGAACGTATCAAACGCAGGCCAATTTATTTACGCAACACGATTGCAACTCAGCGCTCAAGTGAGATGCATCGCGCGATGTTGGCAGTCTGCAGCAAATTAAATGTCCGCTGTATTGAGGATGATGTGTCGTATGTGAATAAGGGATTTCATCAATATAATCCACTTAAAGAACCGACTGGGTTTTCAGGCTGGTTTGACCGCCATCGTTTTGGCGCAGGCTTTTATACCAAACCAACGCAAAGTGATCATGATAACGTCGAGAAGTATGTGAAAAATAATGACATGCCGAGCGTGAATGGCAAGCTGCTATCAGCGACAAGTATTGAAGATGAATGTGATGAAGAACACGTAAAACAAGCGATGTATGCAAGAACACGTCGATAAATTAACACCAATAATAATGCAAACAATTTAACGGGAGAGAGTAAATGCCCATAAAAAATGCAACAAAACAAGCACGGTTTGAGGCTTATAAAATAGCGGCACCTAAGGTGATAGGTGGCCGTTCGCATGATAGTAAGGCTGAGCACAAAGTCGAAGGAGGTGCTGCGGCTGCAATGCTAGTTGGTGGCGTTGGCGCGTTTGCAACAGGAGGCTTGTCGCTTATTCCAGCAGGAGGAATGGCGGCTCTAGGAGCTTTAGGATACGTTGCTTCGCTCTTTTCTAGAAACCAAAAATTCCAAGATTTCTATGAGTCTTGTATTCAAGATGCTGATCAGAACTTAGCAGAAAGAAAAGAAGTTCTAGACCAGATTGCTGAGCCTGCCGTGCTGTTAAAGATAATTGAACATACTGACGAGGTGGGCAAAAACGATCCGAGCGCGCTAGGTGCTTACTTGTTGGCGGATGGGCCTACTTATGATTTGCCGGAGCGTGATATTCAGGCTGAACATAAAAAAATAGTTAGCGTCTTGATGCCACATATCGATAATCTTTTAGCGGCTGCCACTGCAGATGATGCAAGAGCATTCTTTGCTCGCGTCAGTAATCTATACACACCAGTAACGCTATTAGCTAACGGTGCAACATTTTCTAGCCTTAATACGTTGTTGGGTGATGCCGATGGAACGCCTGTTATTCAAACACAGTTAAATGCTCTGCTTGAAAAGGTTGCAGGGGAAAGTGGTGTATATTCTGATGCACAAAGAAGTGAAGATTTTAAAGCGTTAAGATTGGCGATAGAGGCATTACCTGCGGCGCAAGAAGTGATGAAAACAGCATTGACTGATGCTGTAAAAGCACAACTACCAACGCTGTATGCGCGTGGCGTGAGTTTAGATAATCTTGGTCTTTATTCGTCCGAGGAAGTCGCGGGTTCAGATACCTTATTATCTTTCATCGAAAAAAAACCTGATGTTGGCATTGAACAGCTTCGAGAGATGGGGCGTTGGCTTCGTCAGAATACTGCAAACCTTGCTGCCGGTGCAATAGGGCAAGCTGTTCAGCAGAATGAAGATGCCGATGAAAAAGAAATCAAAGACTGGCTCCGCGAGGATGCAGATGCAAGGCTTTTAGAGCTGCTATCAAACATCACCAATTTAGATGGAACAGTTGATAATGAAAATGAAAATGTTATAAAAATTAGCAGGTTGCTAGTCGGGTTTTATGTGCCTATCGGTATAGGTGATGTATATGATGAGCGTGTCAAATCACAAGCCTTAGCATTTGCGAAAAAAGGTTATAGCGCTCAAGAAATTAAGACTTTATTTAAGGTGAATATTTCAGCTGAAGATTATTTCGACGCTGCATTATCAGCTTGCACTGGTGCGGACGATTTTCAAGCGTTGGTTGATAAGGTTAAAAATGATCAGGCAGTGTTTCATACTAAGGTTAACTTAAAAGCGAGAAAACTGGTCGAAAAAGGTGTGACAAGAGATGCAATTTTAGACGTCGATGATACGATTACTATTGATGCGCAAGTGACAGCTGAATTGAAAGCCATTACTGAGATGCCTGAAACGGATAATCCTGCGCAGATTCAGGCGCGTAACGACGACTTTTTGAAAATGGTGGCTTACTTTCATTCATTCCCAGATGATAAGCGTGATGCGCGAGATGCGGCGATTACAAAAATTGTAGCTAGCGCATATGCCTTGTCGACAAAAGGTATTAGTGAAGCGAGCTTAAGCCGGGTCTCTCCTGCAGTTACGTCCGCATCTATGGAGGCTCAAATTGCGGCGGCAGATGGCACTGAGGCTGAGAAAAAAGCTGCGAAGCTGAAACTGCGTTCAAGAGAAGCAGAGACTGGTAGGTACCGTGAGCGTTTGTTGCCTAGAATGAAAGATTGGTTGCATCAGAAATATAAAGATGACTGTAAGGGTGTTGATGACCGCGATGGCCCAAATGAAGATAAGGTAAAACTTAGAAATATTTATTATCATTCATTAGAAGGGTTACGCAAACTATCTGATGATAAACTTGATAAAATCATTGCGAGTGCGAGTTATAAAGCATTTGAAAACCAATACAAAGAAACAGAGGCTGACTCTCAAGAGCAGAAGGCCCAGAAGAAAGTATTGAGTGATATGGTTAATTCTACGTTGACGTTTCAAGAAGAGATTCTAACGCGGCAAGGAAAATTATTTGAAAGTGTGCTTGAAGGTTTAGATGCCAAGAAGACTATGGCTGAGCTTTGTGTTGCAGATGGCGCTCTCGATACGTTGTTTAAAAAACAAGATGAAGTGCTTGCAGGCGGCCTTTATAAAAGTATTGACCGTGTAAGCGGCCCGTTGAATCTAGAAGATCTTGAATCAGGTGATTCTCCAACGCCCCGTGTTGCTTCAGGTGGTGCGCAGTCGCCAGTGTTTGCGCAACCAGCGCTTGTTAAAGAGAGCGCGATTCAAATGGAGGCGCAAGCCAGGAAGCTGAAGCAGCAAAGCGTGGAAGATGAGAGGCGTGTTAGTAGTTTGAGAGATGAAGCGAAAGCAAATCGTGATGGCACAGCTGCACCTGTTCGTATTGTGGTTGATGATATAAATCTTGACGCTAGAGCCCTAGTGTTAGTTGATGCTATTAGTTCTGCTGCTGACTTTCATCAGGCGGCGCATAACTTTGTGTTCTCGGAAAATCCTGCTAGTAAAGGGGCGCTTGCGCTGCTGAAAGATGCAAGAGCAGCGCAAGAAGAGGCTGAAGTGCACTCTGAATGGAGCATTAAAAAGCTTGGTTCGCGCTCGGCTGATGAAAGAAAATTAGCTCTAGATGCTGTGGGAACAATTAATAGCAGGGCTATGAAGTACGCTGAAACCACTGCAGCAAAGGCGTTAACTGTTTTGGCAACGCCTTTGCCAAGCGAGGTAGAAGGGGCGTTTCTACAGCAGAAAGCCCTGCGTGATTTTCAAGCTGAAATTAACTCGGTGACAGTTGATACTGCTACAGGTGAGTTAACTTATCATAGGAATGGTGATGCTACGCAGCCTCGAGTCACCATCATTGAACCCGTGAGATTAAAGGAGCAGTTGCAAGTTTGGCAATCAGGACTGAAGAAGTTTGAAGAGGTCAATAAAACAGCCGATGTTTTGCAAGGCGATGAGCATTTTAACGCATTTATGCAAGCGCTAAGTCCTGAAATAACAGCTAAATATACTATTGAAAAAGAAGAGAGGCAAAAAGCAATGCGTGATGCGCAGCCATTTTTTGGCACGCTCAGCTCTTCATATGGAAAACCCTTTGAGCCAATAAGGCAAGAGCTTAAATTGGCGAAAGAGGCTCGCACAAAGAATCATGGTTTGATTGCGTCGCTAACACAGCTTGCAACGAATATGTCAGCGATTAAGTTGGTGTTCAATAACGCACCAAAATCAGTCAGTATGTATGTGACGTTAAAGTTGATGCTAGGTGGTGATGCATTTAATTCGCCGGCTTATCAATTTCTAACAGGAAAGCAAGATGAATTGAATAAAGTAGTCATTGATTCGCTTGAAGTCGCTAGGGAGCATTACCAGGGGTTGCGCGCATCTAAGAAGCGCATGAGACTTTCTGGTTATGAATATGGGGATTCTTCTGGATTCACGCGTTATTTTTCTGAAGGTGCAAGAAAGCGTAAAGCGGAGCTAGATGATCTGAGTCGGGAAATTTCAATGCAATATTCTACTATTCTACAGTTACAAGAAATTAAAGATTACTTGGCTACAGCCACTGTTGATAATCGCTTCCATCTTGGAGAGTTTAAAACCTTGTATGACGAATCTAAAGCAGAGTTAAAGACTGCTACCATAGAGTCTATAAAGACGTTTAATGGCCGTGGAAATGATGCTGATGATAAGGATGTTGCAGCCGAGGTTAAAGAAGCAGTTGGTTTTGGCGGTGGTGTTGAGGCTAAAGATGGGCCTAAACTTGCGCTAACCAATAAGATTAAGCACTTTATCAATGAAAAAGAAACTGACTTGAAAGGGGGTTCTTGGCGTACGAGTTATTTCAAAGATACGACAGTGCACAGAACAGCAGGAGGGAATGGCTTTTATCTTCGTCCTCAAGAAACATCGTGGAATCCTAGAGCTGAAACCGATCATGATGGCGGAATGCCCGCAGGCGATCGCAACCGTTTGGGTGTTTCGATGGAGATGCTTTCAATGAAGCTGCAAGCTGTGATGGTTTCACACAATGATGATTGGAAAGACTTGGACGGCAATGCATTGTTTAATGCTAGACAGCGTTTTATTAAACAAGATGTGTCGATTATCTATAAAAACCCTCATGGTAAAAGTGAGCTAAAGAAAATGACCATTGTTAATTTAGCCGTGGGTGCGCACGTCGGTATTTTCGATCTTGAAAACTTTGCAACAGCGGGTATTAAGGGGCTTGATGCCAACAATGCAGAGCATAGAGGGCTTGTGACTAAAGCGATTGCGCTTGAGAAAACCATTGAAGATACCGTGAAGCGATCACCTGAGAAGCTTGGTAAGCTCTTGACCCTGCTTAAGCAGCGTGCGCAGCCTGCAAAGTTGGATGATGCTGTTAAAGAAGTTGAGAATGCTATTTATAGGCCGTTAGCGCGAATGAGTCCTTGATTAGGATGAACCCCGGCTCGTCGGCCGGGGTGACGAGTCTTCGTCTCCCCGGAAATGCGCAGCATTATCCGGGGTCCATAAGATTACATATCGCTTGCTGCTATTTCTCCAGCGCAACAGCCGTATCACGGCCGATTTGACCTTGGATGATCACGCGGAACTGGCTGGCAACATTAGGGGCGAGTTTTTCAAACTCTTCCTGTTCCATAATGACATACACAGGCGGCTTTAGGTTTGCCAATTCAGATTCTGTTTTAATGTCTTTTATCGGTTTTAAATCTTCACGAGAGTTAACAACGTATCGCATGATTAATGCGTCTTTGTCGGCGCGATAAAAAATCAAATCGCCTGGATAACGATCACGTAGCATATCCACTTGGCGAACGAAGCGTCTGGATTGTGTGAGGTTTAATAAGGTGGGTTCAACAATGACAATGTTGATTGCAACAAACACCATCACCGCAATCGCTAGCGCGATAAGTTCTCGACTGCGGCTTGAACGATAGAATAAACACAAAATGACAGCCAGCGCTTGTAGCGCACACAGCATGATGATGACGGATGTGAAGTCGATGCTTAAATGAATGCCGCGTTGTTCGAGCTCACTTTTGGCAATCTGCGTTAGGATCGCACCGACGATAGGGAAGATAAAGCAAAGCCATGCAATCGTTTTTCGGGTGAGCTTAATCCACATCGATGGAAATTTCTCAACAAACAAATAGCCGCTGATCAACGAAATTGCCGGAACGATAGCTAAGATGTAACGGGGTTTCTTATCATGAGGAATGCTCATGCCAATGATAATGACGAGCGTCCAAACCGTGAGGAGTTGAATCAGTTTTAATGGATGATCCAGTTCGAGCTTTCTAATTTTGGGCAATAAACCGATGCAGGTAAAGACGGCGATAGGATAAGCAATAGCGTAAGTGCCAAAGCTGTTAACAAAGTAATAATAAAAAGGATCGCCTGCTTTGCTGTCAGATAAGCGGGTGAAAATTTGCATGCCTAACACTTCATGTAAAAAGTCTGCGCCGCCTTGAGCGTAAGCGGCCCAAGCCAACAGCGCCATGCCGATGATTAACGTGACCAAAGCCATGCCGGCGATTTTTAGCATGCCAGACCAATCTGTTTGCATTAAATAATAACTGCCGACAACACTTGCCGGAATGACGATGCCGATAGGGCCTCGACAGGCGAAACCAAATAGGAACAATAACGGGAAACACCACCATTTTGTTTTTTTATGGTGTAAGTGAGCAGAATAGGCAAAATAGAAGGAGAGCATGGTGACGAGAGTTGTGTATTGATCCAGAGCAATGCTTCTCGCTGTTGCGACATAACCCACGGTAAACAAGGCGAACAATACGGCACAGATGCCCCAGCGACGCGATAAAGGCGCAGCAGTGAGATACATGAATGACAGGGTGAGCGAGGTAGCGATGGCTGATGGCAAAACGCCTGAGAATTTGGTCACATGGCCCCAGGGCAATGAACATAGATAAATGAGTATGGTCGATGTGGCTGGGTAATCGGGGTAAGGCTGCCCAAACGCAGTTGGGAAGAAGCTCAAGCCATTTCTGAGCATTTCTTGAGCGAATAAAGCAAATCGGGTGTCAAAAATAACAAACTCATGGTTTCCTAAGCCAGCCGTGAAGATAATGAGTGTGAAGAAGAATACCAGTAAAGCTTCGCGGTAAAGATGCGTTTTTTGACGCCAATGATGTTGATTTTCCAAAGCCTTAGATCCTTGTTTTCTCTAATACTATCCATTGAGTTAATGCTTTGTAGGATAGCGATAAGATAGGATTAATGCAATCATTGCTGCTCTCATGTACACTGGCTTGCTTCTATAGGTAGAGATAGTGCAAAATTAAACGATGAAGATAGAGCTCCCTGATTTCTCGAAAGCGCAAGTTTTAGTCATTGGCGACGTCATGTTAGACCGCTATTGGCATGGCCAAGCATCACGCATATCACCTGAGGCCCCCGTGCCCGTTGTGCATGTTGAACATGTTGAAGAGCGCCCAGGCGGCGCAGGTAACGTTGCCTTGAACGTGGCTGCAGTCGGCGCTAGTGCGCATATTGTTGGCATCACAGGCGATGATGATGTCGCAGACACCCTGGAAACCCAGCTAGAGGCTGCGAATGTCCACACCCGGTTCCACCGAGTGCCTGGCATGCAAACGATCACGAAGTTACGGGTCTTAAGCCGCCATCAGCAGCTTGTTCGCTGTGATTTTGAATCGACCTTGCAAGAAGATGCCACGGCGAATACCTTGCTCGAAGAAGTCGAGTCCACCTTAGAGGGTGTGAAGGCCGTTATCCTGTCAGATTATGCCAAGGGCACCTTGAACCGCACACAAGCGGTTATTGCGATGTTAAAGAAGCGTAATATTCCTGTCTTTGTCGATCCCAAAACCTCCGATTTTAGCGCCTATGAGGGTGCAACCTTAATTACGCCCAACTTGAAAGAGTTTGAAGCGGTGGTGGGGCCGTGTGAAAACGAACGCGTAATTGTCGAGAAAGGCCATGCCTTGATGGCAAAGCATAATATAGAGTCCTTGTTAATTACACGTGGCGCGCAAGGTATGACCTTGCTAACCACTAATCAGGAAGAATGCCATTTACCTGCACGCATGCATGACGTGTTTGATGTGACAGGGGCAGGAGACACCGTGATTGCAATGATGGCAACCGCAGTGGCTTGTGGCCAATCTGTGACTGAGGCGATGGCTGTTGCGAATGTGGCTGCTGGATTGGTTGTGACGAAGTTAGGCGCAGCAACCGTGAGCGTACCTGAATTACAAGTTGCCTTATTGGATAAACGTCCTGCGGAATCTGGCGTGTTAAATGAAGCGCAATTATTGCTAGCGGTTAAAGAAGCCAAAGCACGCGGTGAGCACGTTGTGATGACCAACGGGTGTTTTGACATCTTGCATGCAGGCCATGTCACTTATCTCCAACAAGCCAAAGCCTTGGGGCAGCGTTTAATCGTTGCGGTGAACAGTGATGATTCTGTTACCCGTTTAAAAGGCGAAGGCCGACCTGTTAATCCTTGTGAGCAACGACAGTTAGTGCTTGCAAGCTTAGGCGTTGTTGACTGGGTTGTGCCTTTCTCTGAAGACACACCTGAAAGATTGATTACGGCCGTATTGCCGAACACCTTAGTCAAAGGGGGCGATTACAAGCCTGATGAAATCGCAGGCGCAAAAGCGGTTAAAGACAACGGCGGTGATGTGAAAATCCTCACCTTTGTTGATGGATTATCAACATCCAACGTCATACAAAAATTAAAAGGGGACGCGTAGTTATGATTATTGTCACTGGCGGTGCTGGTTTTATTGGCAGCAATATTGTTAAAACGCTCAACGCGCGCGGACGTAAAGATATTATTGTTGTTGATAATTTAGAAGATGGCCACAAATTTAAAAATTTGGCAGACTGCGACATTGCAGATTATTTAGATCAAGACGAATTCCTTGCGCTCATCATGTCCGAAAATAAAGCGCATGATTATATCGAAGCGATTTTTCATGAAGGTGCTTGTTCTGCAACCACCGAGTGGGATGGTCGGTTTATGATGGAAAACAATTATGCGTATTCAAAAGCGCTATTGCATTTTTGTCTCGAGAGAAAAATTCCTTTTATTTATGCATCAAGCGCGGCTGTTTACGGTGGGAGTGATACCTTTGTCGAATCACGTGATCATGAAAGTCCGCTGAACGTGTATGGTTATTCAAAATGGCAGTTCGATCAATATGTGCGGAACATTTTGCCGGAACTCGACAATAACAGTAAAGTGATTGGCTTGCGTTATTTTAATGTGTATGGCCCACGTGAGGCGCATAAAGGCTCGATGGCCAGTGTTGCTTATCACTTGCATAACCAGCTTAAAGAAGGCGACACCGTAAAGTTATTTGCAGGCACTGACGGTTATGACGATGGCGAACAGCGTCGTGATTTTATTTATGTGAGCGACATTGTTGATGTTAACTTGTGGCTTTGGGAAAATGATGCTCCTTCAGGTGTTTATAATGTCGGTACGGGCAGAAGTCAGCCGTTTAATGATGTTGCTAATGCAGTCATCAAATGGTTTGGGCGAGGTGAGTTGAAATACATTCCGTTTCCGGATCATCTGCGCGGTTGTTATCAAAGTTTCACGCAGGCTGATATGAGCGCGTTACGCGAAATTGGCTACTCGGCGCCGTTTAAAACGGTTGAAGAAGGTGTGAAAGAATATTTAGACGAATTAGGGAAGTAATAACGTGTCACGAATTGGAAAACTTTTTATTATTGCAGCGCCTTCAGGTGGCGGAAAAACGAGTTTAATAAAAGCGTTGATCAAAGAAGAGATGGGCATTAAAATGTCTGTGTCACACACGACGCGTGAGCGACGTGAAACTGAAACCGACGGCGTTGATTATTTCTACGTTGATAAAGAGGAGTTTTTGGTTTTACTCAATGCCGATAATTTCTTAGAACACGCCACAGTGTTTGGCAACTTTTACGGTACCTCGCGCGCCTGGGTGAATGAGGCCTTGGCGACTGGGCTTGATGTGATTTTGGAAATCGATTGGCAAGGTGCTCAGCAAGTGAGAGAGTTAATGCCAGAAGCTGTGAGCATATTCATTTTGCCACCCTCGCGTGAAGTTTTAGAAGAACGCTTGCGTAGTCGTGATGAAGATTCTCTTGAAATTATTCAACGACGATTGGATGAATCAATTAATGAAATGTCACACTATGGCGAATACGATTACTTGATTATCAACGAAGATTTCAATCAAGCGTTAGCCGATTTAACCGCAATTTTTTTATCTTACCGATTAACGGTTTCTTCGCAGCAAGCAGAGCATGCAGACATTATTGCGGGATTGTTACAGTAGTTTGATGTCTATAATGTGTTTTTCAATGTGTAATACGGTTAAGTGAAAAAGGGTTATTTACAGCAAGTTGGGGTAGTGATGTGAAGTGGGGTGTCTGATCGATTTAAGCGGTATCTAGTTATGAAAAAGCCGCGCTAAGCGCGGCTTTTATCTAGAAGGTTATCCCTTCATCGCATCAAAGAAGTGCGCGTTAGTTTTGGTTGCCTTCAACCTATCGAGCAAGAATTCAATAGCGGCAAGTTCATCCATTGGGTGTAAGAGTTTACGTAGTATCCACATCTTCTGAAGTTCATCAGGTTTTGTGAGCAACTCTTCACGACGTGTACCAGAGCGATTGATGTTAATCGCAGGGTAAACACGTTTCTCAGCAACACGGCGATCAAGGTGTAATTCCATGTTACCTGTACCTTTGAATTCTTCAAAGATCACTTCATCCATTTTAGAGCCGGTATCAACTAAGGCTGTTGCAATAATTGTTAAGCTTCCGCCTTCTTCAATATTACGTGCGGCACCGAAAAAGCGTTTTGGACGTTGTAATGCATTGGCATCAACACCACCTGTTAAGACTTTTCCTGATGCTGGCGCAACAGTGTTGTAAGCACGGGCAAGACGAGTGATAGAGTCTAATAGGATCACGACATCTTTTTTGTGCTCAACTAAGCGCTTTGCTTTTTCAACAACCATTTCTGCGACTTGTACGTGGCGAGTTGCAGGTTCGTCAAATGTGCTGGCAATCACTTCGCCGCGCACAGAGCGTTGCATCTCTGTCACTTCCTCAGGACGCTCATCGATAAGTAAAACGATTAAGTGCACTTCAGGGTTGTTGGCGGTGATTGAGTGTGCAATGTTTTGCATCATGATTGTTTTACCCGCTTTAGGTGGCGATACAATCAATCCCCGTTGGCCTTTACCAAAGGGTGAAGCTAAATCAATAACACGTGCAGTAATGTCTTCTGTTGTGCCGTTACCTGTTTCCATGATTAAACGATCTTGGGCAAACAGTGGTGTTAAGTTTTCAAACAACACTTTGTTTTTGGCATTTTCAGGGGCGTCAAAATTAATTTCACCCACTTTTAATAAAGCAAAGTAACGTTCACCTTCTTTAGGCGGACGAATTTTACCTGTTACGCTGTCACCTGTGCGTAAGTTAAAGCGACGAATTTGGCTAGGTGAGACATAAATGTCGTCAGGGCCTGAGAGATAAGAGGCTTCAGCTGAGCGTAAAAACCCAAAGCCGTCTTGTAATATTTCTAAAACACCGTCGCCATAAATATCTTCACCGCGCTTAGCTGCACCTTTCAAGATGGCAAAGATCATGTCTTGTTTTCTTAAGCGAGCAACGGATTCTAAACCATAGCTGTTAGCGATTTCAATCAGCTCATTGGCAGATTTACGCTTTAACGTTGTTAGGTGTAAGGAAACATGATTAGGATTTGCGGGGGTATCTTCTGTTTTATCAGTTTTATTGGTTGTCGGCGGCGATTCATCTTCATGGGATACGTGTGTTTTCACGCTGCTTTTCTGAGGTCTGGCTGATCGTCGTGATCTATCAGTCGTTCTAGATATTTTGGTACTTAGTTTAGGCTTTTGGCCTGATTCAGGTTTGGTAGTAGACATAGATATTTGCTTCAATGTTTAGGTGGATTAATGAATAGAGCTTGAGGTCTTTCTTGCGAAATCAATAGTAATTTATCATGTTGATTTGCTGTGCGCAACACTTTAGACCGCAAGCTCATTGGGTTGAATGTAACTCGTTGTATTTACAGGTTCTCATCCAAGAATGTCACTAATTGCGACTTGGTTAGAGCGCCTGTTTTGGTTTCTTGAATTTGGCCATCAACAAATAGCATGAGGGTTGGAATGCCCCTGATGCCGAATTTTGCGGGTGTGCCTGGATTTTCGTCGATATTGATTTTGGCTACCACAAGTTTGCCGGTGTATTGGGTGGCAACTTCGTCAAGAATAGGTGCAATGGCTTTACAAGGACCACACCATTCAGCCCAGAAATCAAGTAGGACAGGGGTGCTTGATTTTAAAACGTCAGTTTCAAACGAATCATCGCTAATTGCAATAATGCTCATAATTATTTGCCTTTGTTAGTTAAAGTATTTGATTGAATTTATGGAAAGTCATGAGACATAAGGTACCGAGATTTTAGCGCTTATGCAACAGTGCAGGCTGATTTTGTACATTTTCTAAGCTTCCCCATGCCAAATTTGGCAACAAGTTGTCTAGACTTCGAGCATAAACCCAAAAGATTGAGTGCTAACGAACGACCGTGCATGACCGCAGGATTGTGTGATTGAAAAACGTTAACAGTACCATTTGTGAAGCGAATAACATTTTTCTGGTGCTCTGCACAATCGGCCTCAAATTGTTTTAATAACTCAGCTTGCAGCATGTGAATGTTGCTATGCGGTTTTATTTTATCAGACAGTGTGACAGCATCAATCAAGCCTAAGTTAAACCCTTGTGCGGCAATCGGGTGAATGGTTTGGGATGCGTTACCTAATATAACCACATTATTTTTTACGCGTTCTGATACATAAGAATAGGTTAAAGGGTGTGAGTGCCTTTTTGATATTTTTTCAAAATGACCAGCACGGTAACCTATGTTTTCATGTAACTTGTCAATGAACTCTCCGTCACTTAAAGACAGTAAGTTTTCAGTTTTATCGGTGCAGACACTCCACACTAATCCGCAGGTGTTGTGGGTTAACGGCAGTAAAGCAATGGTGCCTTCTTTTGTAAAACGTTCATAAGCTGTAAAGTCATGGTGTTGTGAGAGTGATAGAATTGCTGTGATTGCGGTTTCGTTATAATCACGTTGTTCTTTGTTCAAATGCAAGCGTTCTACAAGCTGTGAATGGCTACCATCTGCAGCGATGATTAGCGCGCCGCTGATGTGTTGTGCGCCTGACTCGGTATCGATAGATAAGGCGGCTGTTTTAGCTTGAAACGAAATATCGTTAACCGTTGCAGGTTGAATGAAGGTTAAGTTTTTCTGGGACAGTGTTTTGGTTTGCAGTGCTGCAAAAAGATCAATGATGTTGATAACGTAACCTAAGGCTTCAGCGCCAACTTCTTCAGCGCGAAGACGCAGCGCACCAAATTGATTACGTTCAGAAATATGAACGTGTTTGATTGGCGTCGCATTTTTTTCAACGTCTTTCCAGAGGTTGAGATTTTTCAGCACGCGATAAGAGGTGTCGTTGAGTGATAAGGGTCTCGACTGCGTTGTGTCTAATGGTTTGTAGGGTTTTGCATCGATGACGGCGATGGATAAATCGGTATCTTGTAAGGATAGCGCAAAGGCTAAGCCGACCAAGCCACCGCCGACGATAATAATATCGTAGTCAATATTCGTCATGCCATTAGGGCCTCAATAGCGTCAGTGGTCTTAGGCGCAGCATGCGATAAGACTTCATGACCGTCTTTCGTCACTAAGACATCGTCTTCGATGCGCACGCCAATGCCGCGCCATTTTTTGTCGACGTCGGTGTTGTCCGGTGCAATGTAAATGCCGGGTTCAACCGTTAAGATCATGCCGTGCTCTAGTGGGCGCCACTGACCATCGACTTTGTACTTGCCCACGTCATGTACGTCAAGACCAATCCAGTGCCCAATGCGATGCATATAAAAGGCCATGTAAGCTTTTTCTTCAATTAAGGTGCTCAGGTCACCTTTTAATAAACCCAGTGACAGCAGCTCTGAAGTAATCACTTCAATGGATTTGTTTTCCAACTCATCGCGACTGGTGCCGGGTTTGACAAGATCAATGACGGCTAATTGTGTTTTTAATACAGCATTATAGATCGCGCGTTGTTCATCACTGAACTTTCCATTGACGGGAAACGTGCGGGTAATGTCAGAGGCATAATTGTGTAGTTCGCTACCGGCATCGATTAAGACTAGACCGTCGTCAGGTAAGGGCGCGTCATTGCTGACGTAATGTAATATGCAGGCATTGTCTCCACCGGCAACGATGGGTGTGTATGCTTGGGTGTTTGCGCCTTCTTTTGAGCACGCATATTCAATTTCAGCTTGTAAGTGATATTCACTAAGGCCAGGTTTACAGGCTTGCATAGCGCGCACATGCGCACGGGCTGAAATGTCAGCGACTTTGCGCATGATAGCCGCTTCATTGTCGCTTTTTCTAAGGCGCATTTCATGTAAGACGGTTTCAACGTTAATAAGTTCCGTTGGTTCTTTTAAACCGCTACGAACTTTGTCACGAATGTGGCTAATGGTTTTTTTGATTAACGCATCTAGGGCATTGTTTCGGCCAAACGCATAATAAATGTGTTTGCAGTCGGCGAGCAGCTCAGGCAGTTTTTCTTCGAGGCTGCCGATAGGGAAAGATTCGTCCGCGCCAAATTCATCAACAGCCCCTTTTTGGCCTGGGCGAATGCCGGTCCATCTTTCTGCAGCCGCGTTTTTGGGTTGGTTAAATAAAACGTATTCACCTTGTGCGCGATTAGGAATAAAAACAGCGATAGCCTCAGGGAAGTCAAAACCGGTTAAATAATGAAAGTCAGAGTTTTGACGAAAGTGATGTTCTGTATCGCTGTTACGGTAGAGTAAGTCTGCTGCAGGTATAATTGCAACACTGCCTTGTTTTAATGAAGCGTTTAGCTGCGCGCGACGCGCGCGAAATTCTTGGCGAGGAATCATCATGATACGGGGCTCTCCTGGTTTTTTTGTTAAATGCTTATTAATGTATTCTGTCTGTTACTTGTTCGTCTCTAAAGCTGCTGGTTGTTGAGGGTGTGTTTAGGATGCTGTGGATTAATAAGGTTGCCATGCGTGTGTATTCTTGCACATCAGCATAAGCCGCTTCATTTTCTTCGTTACTTTGAGCTCCTTCGTAATCGATCATTGTGATTTTTGTTAAATCTTGCAGTGTTTCTTGTAAGTCGTCTGGCCCGTGTTCGCGTACTTCGGGTTCTGCCATGGCGAGACCGGTGAGGAAGCCTTGACACCATGAGCCTAGCGCTTCAGATCGTTCTCTTAGTGTGATCTCGTCATCGGGCAGTAAGAGATAGAGGTCAAATTCGAAGCTCTGCAGTTGTTTGAATGAGTATTGGAATAAGGATTGCAATAAGATTCCGCCTGGCGTTGATAGCACTTCGTCAGGTTCTTCGGTTGCAATGATGGGGTCTAGCCAGTCGGTCTCGTCTTGTCCGATGCCGGCACAAATAAAGCCACACATAATGCCGTGAGTTTCAGCGGCGTTGGTTAACGCGCCTAGCTGATCTAACGCATTGTCGAAATGTTCATAATCAAAATTTGCGCTATCTATAGACATTTTATTTCCTCATATTAAATGTGACTGTCATCTAATTTCCGCTGTTATCATCTCAGCCTGCTTACCAGGCCGATCTAACTATAATAGTGTATCAGATTGATGGGCATTGTCATCTATGATTGCTTCATAGCCTTTTTTCTTGGATAATCAGTTTTTTGAACCATCGGCCAAATATAATGAAAAACAATGTAAAAGAATTGATCAAGAAAGCGTTGATCCAGTGGAACGAGCAAGATCAACTTTCCCTGACTATCCCAGATGATGTGCATCTTGAGCGAACCAAAGATGCAAGCCACGGTGATTTTGCGTCAAATGTTGCCATGGCCCTGGCCAAACCCCTCAAGCAAAAGCCTAGATCAATTGCTGAAGCGATTGTGAAACACCTCCCCGCATCTGATCTTGTCGATAAAGTTGAGATCGCAGGACCTGGGTTTATCAATATATATTTAAAGTCCGATACGCAGCACGCCGTCGTTAAAACGGTTCTCGCTGAGGGTGATCAATTTGGGCATGGTAATCAAGGCAATGGACAGCGCGTGATGCTGGAGTTTGTATCGGCTAATCCCACCGGGCCATTACATGTCGGTCATGGCCGGAGCGCAGCTTATGGCGCGGCATTGGCTCAGGTGATGAGCGCGGCAGGTTACGATGTGCACACTGAGTATTATGTTAATGATGCGGGCCGTCAAATGGCAATTTTAGCGGCGAGTATTTGGCTGCGCTATTTAGCCCATTGTGGTGAAGTATTCACCTTTCCAAGCAATGGATACAAAGGTGATTATGTTGTTGGTATGGCTGAGGCGTTATTTGCCGATGTGGGTGAAGATTACCGTATGCCTGCAGCACAGTTGTTTCAGGATTTGCCTCAAGACTTCGATGAGGAGTCAAAAACAGGCGATAAAGAAGCGCATATTGACGCTATTATTGCGGGCGGAAAAGACTTTTTGGGTGATCGCTTTCAAGCGATTTTGCAGCGCGGCGTAAAAGCGGTCTTGGATGATATTAAAGACGATTTTGAAGGGTTCGGCGTGCATATCGATGAGTGGTTTTCAGAGGAAAGCCTTTTGCACTCAGAAGCATTACATCAAACCATAGACCGATTAGAGAAAAACGGCTATTTGTATGAGAAAGACGGCGCGCGTTGGTTCCGTGCGACAGATTTTGATGATGAAAAAGACCGTGTTGTGGTTCGAAGTAATGGCACTCACACGTATTTTGCTTCGGATCTTGCTTACCATGCCAGCAAATACGAACGAGGATTTGACCAGATCATCGATATTTTTGGTGCAGATCATCATGGTTATGTGGCGCGTATGGAAGCCGGTGTGGCTGCGATGGGCTTTGATGTTGCGCGTCTTAATATTTTATTGGTTCAATTTGCCATCTTGTTCCGTGGAAAAGAACGTGTACAAATGTCAACGCGCTCGGGTTCATTTGTGACGTTGCGTCAATTGCGTGAAGAAGTGGGTAATGATGCGGCGCGTTTCTTTTATGTTATGCGCAAGTGTGAGCAACACTTAGATTTTGATTTAGAGTTAGCAAAATCTAAAACAAACGAAAACCCTGTCTACTACATTCAATATGCTCACGCTCGGGTGTGCAGTGTGATGCGCCAGCTAGGCGAAAAGGGCTTAAAACATGATATGGCCCTGGGCAACGAAGGTTTGTCAAGTTTGGTGGAGCCAGAAGAAGTGGCCTTATTGCGAGCCTTGTCACGTTATCCAGAAGTGATTGAAGCGGCGGCTTTAAACCATGAACCGCACATTATTGCGAACTACTTGCGAGATTTCGCAAATGATTTCCATGTTTATTATAATGCGCATCGCTTTTTAGACGTGCCAGAAGCCTTACGGCATGCGCGTATTAACTTAATTATAGCGGTTCGCCAAGTGTTGAAAAATGGGTTACAATTGTTGGGTGTTTCAGCACCGGAAAAAATGTAATGGTTAAGGATTATGCCAAGTATGCAGCTGCTCAATATGAGCCTGCCAAAACCGGAATACCCGTAAAAGGGTTGCTTGGCCTTGTTGTGGTCGTTGTTATTGCCTTAACGATGTTTTTTCACCCTTGGCAGTCAGATGAAGCGGTGAAAGGTAAGGTGCAAGATCTAACGGTCGTGAATGCAGCACCGGTGCCGGTTGTAAGTGCCTCTCAAATTGAGCAGCCCACCTTCGATTTCTACGACATTTTAACCAGTTCTGATGATGAGATGGCAGGTGTTTCCTCTCAAATGGCAGTGTCGCCTGTTCCTAAAAAGTTAACAGCAGCTGAAGTGCCTGTTGTGAATGTGACGAAGCCTAAGAAAGTGGTAAAAACACCCGCTAAAAATGTGGTGAAAGCCACACCGAAAAAAACGGCCGCTAAGAAATCAGGCACCGCATCACACCGATATGTTATTTCTTTAGGTGAATACAAAGACTATAAAGATGCTCAGAAGCATCGCGCGGGCTTAATCCTAAGTGGTCTAGATGTGAAGTTGACGAAGATAGGCGCTAAATACCGCTTGGAAACAGGTCCTTACGAAAATTGGCGTCAAGCGCATGCTGCACAGTTAGCTTTAGAGCAACAGCAGCAAATTCGAGGCAAAATAGTCCAATAAAGACGCTATATTATTTCTTCCCTTGAAAAATCCTAAGAGCGCCCTAATATACCTTTTATACTTAAAAAAAAGGGGATACTCTTGGAACAATATCGTGGTACAACAATTCTTTCCGTTCGCCGAGGCAAGCAAGTAGTGATTGGAGGCGATGGTCAAGTTTCACTTGGCAACACCGTGATGAAAGGGAACGCGCGAAAAGTGCGCAGACTCTATAATGGCCAAGTCATTGCAGGATTTGCTGGCGGCACGGCCGATGCCTTTACATTATTCGAGCGCTTTGAAGCTAAGCTTGAATTGCATCAAGGGCACTTAACAAAAGCGGCCGTTGAACTTGCAAAAGACTGGCGCACAGACAAAATGCTAAGACGCTTAGAAGCGCTTTTAGCCGTCGCTGATAAAGAAACTTCTTTAATTATTACCGGTAACGGTGATGTGATTGAACCTGAAAACGACTTGATTGCAATAGGATCAGGTGGGCCGTTCGCGCAATCAGCCGCAAGAGCCTTGCTTGAAAATACCAAGCTTCCAGCGAGAGATATCGTTGAAAGGGCGTTGGGGATCGCGGGTGATATTTGCATTTATACGAACCACAATCTTAGCATTGAAGAATTAGACATTTAATAAAATAAAGAGACACTATTATGGCAGACGTTGCAGAACTCATACGAACTGAAGATAATAAGACAGATAGGGTAATACCGGCTGTGTTAACGCCACGTGAAATTGTAAGTGAATTAGATAATCATATTATTGGGCAGTGTGAAGCAAAGCGCGCTGTTGCTATTGCTTTGCGCAACAGATGGCGCCGACAACAGTTGCCAGAACACTTGCGTGAAGAAGTTACCCCTAAAAATATTTTAATGATCGGGCCAACCGGTGTGGGTAAAACTGAAATCGCAAGACGACTTGCTAAGTTAGCCAAAGCGCCGTTTATTAAAGTTGAAGCTACAAAATTCACTGAGGTGGGTTATGTTGGTCGCGATGTGGAATCAATCATCCGCGATTTAGTTGATGTGTCAATTAAAATGACACGCGAAGCTGAAATGGCGAAAGTAAAAAACGCTGCTGAAGAAGCCGCTGAAGATCGTGTGCTAGATGCCTTGTTGCCACCGCCTGCTAAGAAAGCCGTGGGTTTCTCTAACGAGCCTACTGATAAGCCCGATACAAAAAAAGTGAGCGCAACCCGCCAGAAATTCCGCAAGCAACTTCGGAGCGGTGAGCTTGATGAAAAAGAAATTGAAATTAATGTGACAGCAACACCCTCTAGTGTTGAAATCATGTCACCTCCTGGCATGGAAGAGATGACCAGTCAGTTGCAGAATATGTTCCAGAGTCTTACTACGGATAAAAAGAAAACGCGTCTTGTGAAGATCAAGGATGCGTTGAAAATCTTGCGTGAAGAAGAAGCGCTGCGCCTAGTTGATGATGAAGACATCAAAGCAAAAGCCTTAATTACGGCTGAGCAAAACGGCATAGTCTTTATTGATGAACTAGATAAAGTGGCTAAAAGCCAAGGCCATGGCGGCGGAGAAGTTTCACGTGAAGGCGTGCAGCGAGACTTGTTGCCATTAGTGGAAGGCTGCACTGTAACAACGAAATACGGCATGATCAAAACAGATCATATCTTGTTTATTGCGTCAGGTGCATTTCACTTGGCTAAGCCTTCTGATTTAATTCCTGAGTTGCAAGGTCGTTTGCCAATTCGTGTTGAATTAAGTGCGTTATCTATTGAAGACTTTACTTGCATATTGAAAGACCCTGATGCGTCTTTAACAGAGCAGTATGCAGCGCTGATGCAGACAGAAGGTGTGAAGTTGCGATTTAATAAAGACGGTATTCAAAAAATTGCCGAGATTGCATGGCAAGTAAATGAGCGTCAAGAAAATATCGGTGCACGTAGACTGCATACCGTATTGGAGCGCCTCTTAGAAGAGATCTCATTTACAGCGCCAGACGCACAAAAGAAAACAGTGACCGTGAATGCGAAATATGTGATGAAACATGTGGGCGAGTTAGCTAAGGATGAAGATTTGAGTCAATATATATTATGACAATAGAAAATGTACCCTCTCTTATTAAGCTGCATCAAGAGATAGCCTTGTTGGAGGTCTCTTTTGCGGGCGGTCAAAGCTACATGTTGCCCTGTGAATATCTTCGCGTGTTTT
This sequence comes from Legionellales bacterium UBA7366, assembly GCA_002469885.1. Taxonomy (GTDB): domain Bacteria; phylum Pseudomonadota; class Gammaproteobacteria; order UBA7366; family UBA7366; genus UBA7366. The sequence continues at coordinate 24,596 of DKOI01000048.1, forward strand.
CACCCTCAGCGGAAGTGCGAGGGCACGGTGGCGGCGCTATCTCGTTTGAAGCGGGTAAGCGATTCGTGAATATTAAAGCGGTTGATTCAGTTGGCAATTATGCGATTAAGATACAGTTCGATGACGGGCATAGTAGTGGCATCTACACTTGGGAGATGTTATACGACTTAGGGATGAATCAAGCTGCCTATTGGGAACGTTATATAGATGGCTTGAAAGAAGATGGTAAAGAAAGGGATCCGGTGAAAAATTGATGGAACAAGATAAAACGTTAGCGCCAGCAGAGTTGTTAAAGCGCGATGCAGCAGAAGCGGCCGTAAAATACATTGATGATTGGAATATGGTTGTCGGTGTGGGTTCTGGTACAACCGTGAACTATTTCATTGACGCATTAGCGGCTGTGAAGAATCGCGTTGAAACGGCCGTGGCGAGTTCTGTTGAAACTGAGAAGCGCTTAAAGGCGCACGGCATTCCAGTTGAGCGACTCAATGACGTTGACAGCATCGATGTTTACATTGATGGGGCCGACGAGGTGAATCACCAGTTGCAAATGATCAAGGGCGGCGGCGGTGCGTTGACGCGTGAGAAAATTTTGGCATCTGCTGCTAAGAAGTTCGTTTGTATTGCGCATGCGCAAAAATACGTAGACTTGTTGGGTGTTTTTCCAGTCGCCGTTGAAGTTATTCCCATGGCTAGAAGTTCAGTGGCACGTAAGATCGTCAAGCTGGGCGGCACGCCTGAATATCGGGAAGGGTTTCAAACGGATAATGGCAATATCATTTTAGACGTTTATGGCTTTGACTTAACCGATGCTCTGGGTATGGAAAAAATCCTGAACAACATTCCAGGTGTTGTTTGCAATGGCATTTTTGCTATGAACCCCGCTGATGTTTTGTTGTTAGCGAGTGATTCTGGGATAGAGACTATTACGAAGGGCTAGGTCTACTTTACTTGAGCATAGTTTTCGTTTCTTCAAAAGAGTATTAAATTAATCCTGGGGCGTTCTGCCCCAGGTTAATCACAGTAGTGCATTCTTTTTCAGACCATTTTAGATATTCAGGAAACAAGCGAATACCTTGGTTGGCAATCTTCTGTCCAATGCATGGGTCGGGTTTTTTTTCGAGAGTATTGCTGAGTGAGAGCTTGGCTATCAGAATGAGTAAGCAAGGGGTTTGTGTCGCTAAACTTAGGATAGCCTTTGCTTTTACGAGTGTTCGAAATAGAAAGTTAACGCTGTTGGGTTCTTTGGACTGTGAGATGAAATTTTTTCGAGAAGTAGGCTCGTTAATAATGGCAGCAAAAAATCCACGTGTTGCAGGCAGCGCCATAAACTGGTTTTGCATAGCGGGAGAGAAAATTGTTGTCATGTGATGTTCGAAATAATGTATCCAAAAAGACAATTCAGCGTCCATAGGTAGAGCCTCATAAAGCTGTTGCGATGCTTGCGTTAGCACAATCTGAAAGTCTTCTGTAGGCTTGAAATCATCTCGCAGCATGCGCATGCTTGCACGCATTAACAGTTTTGGGTTGACGAGTAATGTGATGATGTTTTGAAGCGCCGTCTCCATATCCATCTGATTATGAATTGCTGAGTGGGTTAATATTTTCTTCATAATTTCGTGGTAGTCTAGGCGATCTTCAGGTTTGATAGAGTGAACTAGTCGCAACGTTTTAGATTGAATGTCAGTTAACGTGAGAGGGTGTCTGGCGTAAACATTTCTCCCATCGTACACAAGACCGTTGACTGTAAAATCCAATCCATTCTTGCTCTTCAGGTCCGCAGTGTAGCTCATTTCATACTTTTCACCTAAGTAGAGAAGGTGGCACATTTTCTTTTTAGGGTTGCTTGAGGTTCGCGTCTGAAGTTCAGGTGTGATGGACTGTGTTGCCATTAAGTTTTCTGTGCCTGAGATGAAGTCAATGTCTCTGGGCTTTTGTTCGAGAAGTATTGAGCGTAGTGCGCCACCTGCAATGGCGACAGTGCAGCAGCGCATTCGTTGTAGGGCAAGCAATAACGTGATAGCGGAGTCTAAGCCTTGGATGTCGCGATGTGATAATATTGATGATAGGGAGATGCGCTTTTCATTTCCTGTTAGTCTTTGCAATGCAATTTGAAGTAATTCTACATTGCGAGGTAGGCTTGAAGGCGTGAAGTGGATTGCTTTTACAGGTTGTTTGGACACAGTAGTTCTTTCTTTCTCTTTTTCTTTCTTCTCTCTAGGTCTTATCGTTTGATTGAAACGTACGGAGATGCTTTGATCTTTAAAGTTGATTTTCCAAGCGGAATTTTGGCATTGTTGTATATTAAATTTGTTGCCTAATGAATGTTTGAAATCTTTTTTTGAATAAGAGGTTAATAGTGTGACCTCTCCATTGATAGCTATGGAATCAACTGTTCCTTTTTTTGTGATATTTAGAATCCTTTGTAATAGAGCGTCTCCCGTTACCGTATTTGTACTCTGAGGGATGAGGAAGGGCAGTTTTCGGCGGCGCGGACGTGTCTGTCTGATGGTCGTTTTAGGCGCGGTGTTAAAGCATTTTACCCTTTTTGGGGTGAGTGGTGGTGTGAGTGGTGAGGATGTTGGAGAAGGCGCATTTTTTCGATACACAGGCGTATGCATTTTCCTTATGGTCGTTTCTTTTTTTTCTATATCTCTTAAGTAATCGCGTAGTTTTACATTTGGTAAGGTTGCTATGGATAAACTAGGGTATATGATAAAAAACAACTTGCTTGAGTTCCCAAGTATTCGGCAGTGCGAGAAAAGATATTTAGTAATATAAGCATCTAAGTATTGAGCGATCTTTTCTGAGGGAAGTTTTTTCTTAATTTTTTTATGTGGCGTGTAGGTGAGGACAAGAGAGTAGGCGCAGCTGATCTCATCCCATGTGCCAAGATACTTGCCAGAAAAAGAAGTGTCGACTGCTTTTTGGATAGTATTGCGCGTGAATTCCTGACGCACCATTGTTTTTTGTAGGGTTAGAAAGAATGAGAGCGTTGCAGAGAGAATGGTGACGTATGCGCATAATTCTGTATTCCAATTGAAGCACCAATAAGTTAGCAGGCTTGGGAATGTTAGGATGAGCAAAGTGTTGCGTAGCAAAGGTGTTTTTTTGGTGGAGCGGGTGAGGGTAGGACTTTTCTTGTAGTGATTTGCAATGAGTTTGATAAAAATTTCATCCAAAAATTTTAGTATTTCATGTTGAAGTACAGATGAGATAACGGTGCTCATAATATAAAAGTTAACTCGGCTCTCTTTGAAAAGATTGCAGCGTGATACCATGGAATGCAAGGCTATGTTGAGAAGTGAAATGCCGACAGAGGCGGCGCTAATAATGACGCTACGTCTATAGAGAAGTTCGTGCGCGTAGTGTATCGTATGTTCTGCTATGTTTTTTTCTATACCGTTTTCTGCGAACATATATACCCCTTTTTTTATTGTAATAGTACAAAACATTTGGCGCGAGTGCTAGGAAAATTTAAGATTGACAGGTAGTGACGCATTGGTTACTATTTGTTTCTCCCCATCCATCCGTTCAAAAAATATTATTTAACCATTCAGGGAATTGTAGTCATGCAAGAAAACTTTGTGTGTGGAGGAAAATCCATTGTGCGACAGATTGAGAAAAAAGTGATGAGCAAGGCGGTCAATACGCTTATGCAGTCATCAAGGAGCGAAAGGATTCGTAAGGTAGCGTATAAAAAAGGAAGTGCTGTTATGCATCGAAAATTAATAATTGAAGAGGTCAACTTTGAGTTCAATGACGATATTGCAAAAGTTGTTCAGAAGTTTACCCAGGCGTTTTCCCGTCATGTTTGTGTATTTGATGATGAAGAGTCAACGGGTTTGATAGAAGGTGATGCGATTGGGGTTTTCAATCGTCTTAAGCGTGGGTTTAATGCTATTGCAGGTAGCGATAATCGTAGTGGTCGTAGCATCACAATTCCGCATTCGGAATTTTATCTGAATGAAAAGTCGCGCGGCGTCTATGAGCATTACGCCATATTTTTGTTGAATGTATTGCATAAGATGGGGTTTGCATCAGAATATGTTGTTCGTTCATCCCATCAGTCGGACAATTCGAATAAATTCATTTTCATAGTGTCACTATTGCAATGGTTGGCAGCAAGCGCTTTATCTCAGCATGAGGAGCTTGGTCTGACAACGTTACTGGACGTGTTTGCGGGTGATCTCTTGCTAGAATCAAAACTCCTGGCTAAAAAGGGCTGGTTAGGGGCGAGTTGTTCGTCAATGTATTCAGCATTAATTGAAAAACAGCCTGAATATATTCAATTGATTAAGGCTAGGCGTGCTGAAGAGCAGCTGAGCAAGACAGCCATTAAATCAATTAATGATGGTTTAGACTTGTTAGATGACCATGAGAAAATAGGCAAATGTTTTTTGCTAGCGAAGGTGAACTCAGTCTATAAGCAACTTCAGCTGACCCCGAAAGATCTCGACGACAAAGCCTTTAAAGCGAGCTACCATCGACTAGGTTTGCAGTTTTTAGGTGAGGAGGCTTGTTTGCAGAGTGTGAGTGTTGAGCAATTGCAATTTGCATTACAATTAAGACCAGATTATCGATCATCGCAACGTCAGTTCAATCAACTTTTTGATTTGTTGAAAGATATTGCTGTGTTGCGCCGGATGCTCAATGCGCTGGCTAGTTTGCATGAAACCACAGGTTGGTTAATTATAGGGTTAAGCAGTTCAGTCAACATGAAAGCCTTGCAATCGGCTTTTAATTGCTTTCATCAGCGTTTTCAACAAGCCTCTCCCGTGTTTCAGTCTATACTCAAAGAAATGAACGTTGATTCAAGGTGTGTCAGCATTCATACCGAACTTCAAAAAGTATGGGCTAAAAGAAGTGTAGGTAAAATTAATCTTCAGTTTGAAAACATGTGTTCTGAGGGTGTGCTGAGTTATGTTCGCCAGGAGATTGAAGGCGCCCTGTTAGCTATAAATAAAGCGCAAGGTGAATTGCTTGTTCGGGGTTTGTCACAAGAGAATGTTTTTTTAGAAACGCATCCTTTTTATCTACCAATCGAAAATCCCAGTCCTGTTATTTATACGCCTCCAGTGCCATTGCAGACTTACCCTCCTTGTGGGTTTTCATTAGGCCTTGCCTTCTTGGTTGTGAGCTTATCTACAGCGACTGTTGTTGGGTTGCTTTACCTGACAGCGTTTTTAAACATTACGGTGCCGCCGATTGCCTTGATTGTCGCTGTGTGTGTGCTGGCGGTTATGTTTTTTGCTATTGCAAATCGATGGATTAAGAAATCAGAACCTGAGACGCTGTCTTCTGCTGAATTTCAACCGGTTTTGAATGGGGCAGCCAGGCAAGCGCTAACTGCAGCAATTGAGCCTTTGGAGAAACAGCTGGATAATTTGAAGTGTGAGTTACAATGTGCAATCGATGAGGTTGATGAATCATCGCATCGAAATGGTGTTGAAAAAATCAAAGTGTTTTTTTCGCAATTTAATGTATTAAGTTCACCTTGCGCTAATGATGATGCGCTGTGGCGCTTGATCTCACAATGTCGCAATGCTGCGATGGCTAATCCTCGGAACAAGCAGCGATACAGTGAGGGCTTGATGTTGTCCACAGCGATTGCTCGGCGTGATGCAACTGATCTTGCTGGTGCTGTGAAGTGTTTGATGGAATCCGGTGCTGTTGAGGGTCTCACTTCCGATTTTTCCCCCGTTGTTTTTTAGGAGCTGATTATGCAATCAAATAAAATAACGAGCCTTTTCTTTGCGCTCGGAAAAGAAGTTGATGGGGTGCCATCGTATGATGAGAAAATCAGTCAGGCGCTTTCATTTGGTGCGGGAAATATTTTGTTAGTATTGTTAATCTGTGCCAAAGACGCCCCATCTCAATATTTATTAATTTCTCGGAATATTCAGCGATCGGGGTTTTGTGATGTTAATCTTTATTCTGCAGATTATAATAATTTGCTAGGGGTTGATTTGTGCCCTGCTTATGAAAAATTGCTAACAGATAATCATTTTGTACTAGGCGACATCAGAAATTTTACGCTGTTTAAGCGGGATCACTATACCCAGGCAAAGAAAACCTTTGGTGTAGATGAGGTGAAAGCGCTCGCCAATTTTTTATATTTAGCGGCGAAATCACAAGGTCGGCCCTTTGAGTTTTCGTGGGCCTCAAAACAAAGTGGCCCTGTTGCCTTGTTTTGGTTGTGGCATTTTTCTGGGATAAGAAAAATTAACTTTGATAATATTGGCGATGCTAAAACAGCCCCCAATAGAATTATCGATAAGGTTAGCTGGATTGATTCAGTGTTTACGCGGCTGCATCCAGGCGGGCCATTGCTGTCAATGGTGTTCGAAGAGAAGATGAGTGATGGGCAGTATCGCGCGAAGCGTTGCTATTTGACAGGTGACGTGTGTCAGCAGCCTGTCCGTGTGTTGTTAAAACAAGGCGACTCTGATCAGAGCGTTATTTATTTTGAAAAAGAGCGTATAGATACGCTGGTGAGAAAGCTTGGGGCAACGGGAAAGCAGGGAAAGCTATTAAGAGGAAACTGTTCTTTTGATTTTCCGTTATATAGAGATTACTCTCGCTGGGTGACGGGTGTGGACAGAACGGCGAGCTCTGCTTTGTTTCAGATCTTGAAATCCTTTAAGAAATCGTTTCTTTTACGCTTTGACTCAGTTCAGATAGAAATGCCTGCAAAACGTGCAGTTGATCTGCATCTAGTTTACTACAGTATCTTTGAGCATTTTGGTTTTAAGCGTGACATCCTGGAAAGAAATCACCTTCGTGTCGCGCCCGAATCTCATTCTGCTTGTCTGGTGATGTAGTGCGCGCCTGGGGTCTGTCCCTCCGTTTAATTAAGGGAGGCAATGGACCCCAGTATTTGGATCCTTTTCTTATGAAAGGTGCTCGTGAGCGATCTTTTCAAATGCACGCGCGAGCACATCTGTGTGCAGTTGTTCTAATTGATACCGCGATGCTAGCTCGCCTACGAACAGCAGGCGCTGTGTTTGACGTACGTAGCATTGTGCGCGCACTTCATCCATTTGTTTGCGCAAGTTTTTTAGAATTTGTTTTTGATTGGGTTTTAGGTGTCCTTTTTTCATTATGGTCTCCGTTGATACGTGATAGGCGAACGCCCAGTGGATAACCTTCATGAAACCATTTACGATAACGCATCCATATTGCGTTATTCCTGACATAATCTCGCCATAAGCAATGAAGCTGAGTTAATTTTGAGTTAATACAGAAAAGACGCCAAGCCAACTGGTTTAAAAAACAGTGTGCGGCGTAGCGATATGGACAATAATTTGCTAAAGTTCGTTTAGTCATATTGAATGTTGTTCCATTCATGTTGGTTAGCCTGGTGCGGATGTTTGTACCATCTGCGCTGGGCGCTTTTTCCGAAGATGCCGACAACCGACACCCACGCTCCTATGCCTCGCTTGAATGTTATCAAACTTAGCACTGAAAATGATGCGCGTTTTTTTGTGAGTGTGTCAACTCGTATGTGTGGTTGATAGAAGGATCAGCTTAAGACGGTTTCGTTTTTCTCACTGGCGTCTTCCCGGAAATGCGCAGCATTATCCGGGATCCACGCTATGATTTTCGACAGGGTCTGACCCTGTCATTTCTGTTATTTCAATTTATTTACTCGATGCCGGATCAAGTCCGGCATGACGTGGGTTGTGGATAAAAGTGTCAGACACTGAGGGATCCCTAAAATATTTTCAAATAAAACAAGGAATTAGTCTCTAAAATTTTACAGACGCATGTGATTGTGATCAAATTCGGCTTTACGACCAAGCAAAAACGAAGGAGATCAAAAGCATGCGTCATGAAGGGATTCTACAAAAGTTAACTGCAAAATACCAAGAGAATATTCATAAATCACATATAACATTTCTCAACGCAGCCATAGATAGTTTGGGGCGCGGTGCATTTTTAACGTGCGTCAATCTTGGCCGAGGCCTGAAAACAAAAACAACCGTTAAACATAACATTAAGCGCGTTGATTATATGCTGGGTAGTCAATGCCTGCATCGAGAACGCAACTTTTTTTATCAAGCAACGGCGAGTTCACTCATCGCTAAAAATACAAGGTCGCTCATTCTTATTGATTGGTCTAGCACCACGCCATGCCGAAAATTTCATATTTTACGAGCATCGATTGTCGTAGAAAATACGGGTAGAGCGCTTACTATTTATGAAGAGAATCATCCTGAATCACAACTAACCGCTAGAAAAGTACACGCAAGCTTTATAAAAAATTTATTTAGCATCATTCCCGAGGACTGCTCACCTATTATAATCACAGATGCAGGGTTTAGAGTGTCTTGGTTTAAATTAATTATGGCGCATGGTCGGGATTACATTGGTCGTGTTAGAGGCCGTGTTCATTATCAAATTAACTCTAGTTTTACAGAGTGGAAACATTGTCATTGTTTATATGAGCAAGCAACTAAGCGGGCCCGATATCTTGGAAAACTAGATTTAACTCAAAGCAACCAATGGTTATGTAATGCTTATCTTATTAAGAAAAAACCAAAAGGACGAAAGAAAAAAAGAGTCATGGGAAAAGCTGATGCCAGCACCGCAGGTCGGAAAAATGCGAAAAGAGAAAGTGAACCCTGGCTGCTTGTTTCTTCACTTGAAGGAAAACATTTAGCAAAGAAGGTCATAAATTGCTACTCGAAACGTATGCGGATAGAAGAAGGGTTTCGTGACATGAAAAGCAAGCTATATGGGATTGGGCTTAAGTTTAGTCGGACCAAGTCAGCTAAACGCTTTGATATTCTTTTATTGATCGCTAGCCTGACTCATCTGACTATGTATCTTCTTGGTAGAAGCGTGGAACAGGAAGGACTTGCGAGGTCCTTCCAAACAAACTCGATTAGATGCCGCCGCGTGCTTTCTCATGTCTTTGTAGGGCTGCATATCTGGCTAATGCAGCTTTACGAGAAACGTATACCAAAAATGAAGGCCATCCTTGTGCAGTTAAAAAAGGAGGTGGCCTGTGTTTATCCAAGCTTATAAAGTTTTAGGGATCCCTCAGGGTCTGACACCTTATCTACATGCGCGGTGCTGCTGTAGCAAAGTCACCCGCTTGGAGTTCATCGTCATTACCGTTCTGCTCACCTTTCTCCTGCTCAGCACTGTCTTGTGAAGCAGCCTTCGTAGTAGAAGCTTTAGAAGCTGACGGACTGTTGCTCCCGGTTACCCAGTTATAGAGTCCGCGGACAGATAATAAAAATGACGTGCCTAATGCGGTCATTGAAGCAAAGGCCATAACCAATGCACAATTATCAAATTTATCGTAATGGGCATTCAAGTTGTCAATGCCATCACGTGCGCCACTCATGTCCTGATTGGCTTGTGCGCTGGCTATAGCTGATTGAGCATTGCCGATAGCATTGAATTCTATTGCTGAGACAGCACCCAGTATGGAAACTACTGCTTGAGCGAGTTCAAACAACACTTTCGCAATCACGGTTGTTTTACTCATGGTGCCGTTGTTGGTCTCGTCAAAATATTTGGCGCCTTCTTTGCATGCTCGATATAAATGGTAAATAGTGACGGCAACACAGGCAGTGACAGTGACTTGCCAGAAACCGAGTACCAGGCCTAAAACAATCCCCGTTCGGAATACAGATTTATAGAAGTTGTATGTCAGTTTTTGTGTTTTTTCGCTATCCCTGTCAGCCTTGTCATTTGACCAGAGGTATTGACCAAGTGTGAGGCCACTGTAGGATGCCATTAAGATGCTGACGATAAGCGCAGCTGGGAGCAAGAAGATTCCAACGGGTGTGAGTATGAGTTTAATCTTGTCTATGTTGTCGTGTAGGAAACCACTGTCAGCTGCACAGTCAAATTGAGTGGCTATCTTTGGAAGTGCGTCATTAGCGTTGCCGATTGATGAAGAAATCTGTTGTTGCGTTTCGGTGCCTGCTAAAAGCAAAGCCCCTGCCAATGCTGTTGATGAAAGAGTCTCTTCAATTCTATTGAAAGAGACATTTTGGCCGATTGATTCTTGTGCTCGCTTAGCGATCGATTTACGCACTTCTATTTGCTCTAATTCATGTTGATTTTGATTTTGCATTTTCGGCCTCTCAAATCTTCATTGGCTTCCGTGCGGTTATCTGTCCTTTTGATTGTTTGTTAATGAGGGTATTATATTGACATGGCTGATTTTAGTCAATAAATGTACAATTTGTTACATTATATAACATATTGATAAATTGCTGAAAAGGATAACTTATGAGTAAAATAAAATCAGCAGCGGTCTTTTGTGGTGCAAATTCAGGCAATAAGCCTATTTTCACAGAGTCTGCGGTGGCATTGATTGATGTATTGCTTGAGCGACAAGCGACTCTAGTCACAGGCGGCGGCAGTGTTGGCTTGATGGGTGTTATGGCCGATCATATGCTCTCTAAGGGTGGCCGGGCTGTTGGTGTTGCGACACAGGCATTAGTTGATATTGAGGTGACACACCAGGGTATGTCGGAACTGTATGTTACTGATACTATGGCGGAACGCAAACAGAAGATTTTTGAGCTCTCTGATGCGTTTATCGCTTTTCCGGGTGGGCCTGGCACGTTAGACGAATTCTTTGAAATCTACAGCTGGGGAAAGCTCGCCTACCATGATCATCCCGTGGCTATTTTAAATGTCGATGGCTACTTTGATCCCTTGATTGCGATGTTAGATTCGATGGTTGAAAATGGATTTATTAAGCAAGTCCACCGCGATATGATCTTAGTTGATACGGATCCGCACGCACTTCTGGCAAAATGTGATGCCTATGTGCCCATTAAGGAAGCTTTTTGGATTGAGCGATAAGCCGTTGGTGACAATCTTGTGACGAACAAGGTAAAATTTCATAACAAATCATAAGGGTGACATAACATGAAAGACTTTCTCATCGCACCATCAATATTATCTGCTGATT
>DKOI01000129.1 GCA_002469885.1 Legionellales bacterium UBA7366
CAGCGCCATGATCGTGCTAGCCACGGCACCTGTACCCTGTAAGGCACGCCCAGCAATCAACCCCCACATGGAATCCGACATGGCCGCTATCACACTACCCGCCAGAAAAAGCAGCATGCCGCCAACAATGACAGGTTTTCGGCCAATTTTGTCCGATAAAAAGCCGAAAGGGATCTGAAGTAATCCCTGAGTTAAGCCATAGATTCCCAGTGCCAGCCCCACCAGAATGGCCGTGCTGCCAGAATAGTTCTCGGCATAAAGCGCCAAGACCGGCAGCAACATGAATAGCCCCAGCATGCGAAAGGCATACAGGGAGGCCAGACCGATTAAGCTTTTTCGTTCTAGGGGATTCATGCTAGAGAAGTCATGGAAGTTACGGCGTCACATCAAAGAGGGGCATTATAAATGCCCTATGCTCGGAAAAGTAGCATCAGAGCAAAGAAGAGAGCCGTACATTCCAACTGGCTCTGTAATAGCTGTTCTGGCCTAACTAAACTGTCCCGCTCAATGAGGTCATAACCGTACTTTGATTATCTACGAAACGTGCAGGGTTATCACTGGAATCATAAGCGCGTTTATCGTGCCCTACCCTAACAATCAAAATGGCTTCGTTTTGTTATTTTTAGTATTTACTGTATTGAGTAGGCTTGTTTATACAGTTTAGACAAGGTCGATACCGCTTTGACATCGTAGCGATTCAAGCATCTCTGCCGATCTAAAATCGCTAAGGTTATCTGATCACTTCGGTCTGGATCATCCTCAAAAGGCGTCTCAAGTTCATTCCAAGCTTGAGCTCTAGCCCGTCTCACACGTGCCTTGCCACAATGAGCCTGCGCCAATTCAAATGCCGCTTCTTCTGATAGACCATCACTGACAAACAGTGTTTGTAATACGGTGATTTCAGGACTTACAAGTAGATCAAACGCTTGATTAAGACCATGTGAGCGAGCATTAATGCTGGACTGAACCTTACCTTCAAACGTTTTAGGGCCGCTAGAATGTTGAGCATTTTTTCTATTAGCGTGTAGTTGTTTAGCTGTTGTCATTCTTATCAATTAACAATTGCTGACGATCTTGTTCAAGATCAAATTCGAGCCGTTGGCGCACTAAGGCATGATTACGCCGAGTATCAATCATCTTGAGTGTTTCACGCACATTTTTTTCATGTCGTGCTAGCTGTTGCTCTACTTTATCCAATGTATTAGCTTTAAGAGTATATGCCTCAGCCATTAGACCGTTCATCGTGATTTCGGCTTCATCTAGCAGCTTCGATATGTGTTGATAACCTTCTTCCGGATCATTTTCCCAGGCAAGAAAAGCTAACTTTGATCTGGGATTATCATCTAGCTCAAAAAACCCGCTCAATAACGAGCCTAATTTACCCTCCATCCCCCGCAATAAAACTGATTGGCGTAGAGCTCGCATTCGTTGTACTTCACGTAACTCATCGTGAATATCTTTAACTAAAATAAGATCTAACGCATCTTTGACTTCTACACTATCGATCAGGCGCTGTAATTGAAGATCATAGCTACTCACCTCCTCGCCAGGTAAAAGAAATCGCTCATTAAACCAAGGGATCTGAGCTAATAATTCAGCTTGATTATCGTTGAGCTCAAGTGCCAACGTATTCTTTGACTGTTTTGTTATAGAGCTGTCTTCTTGGGTTTTCTCCATAAACATAACTCACTCCTTGAATAGCGTATTAATCAGTATTCAATGTATTGGTTAATAACCTCACACCAGGGTCCTTATCGGGGGAGCCGATAAACTCGATACCTGCAGCTTCAAGTGTTTCTTTAATTAAGCCGAGCGTTTTAACGTTTGCATTAGGTATACCATCAGATACTTCATACCTTTTCAAAGTCGCTGTACCCACGCCCGAGTTAGCTGACAACTCTTTTGCACTCCACTTCAGCAGGGCTCTAGCTGCTCGAATCTGGGAAGAAGATATCATTTGGTATCCTTTATGATTCCTTTTGCATCATATATATGCTATATTGGCTGCTAACTGATACTAATATTAGGAATCATACCATGCTTGATAAGCTACTCAAAAAAATGAATGGCGCTTATGCTGAGAATACTATTAAAGCGTATCAATCTGACTTTACGGTATTTTCTAATTGGTGTGCCAGTAAGGAGCTATGCCCCTTACCTGCTGAGCCTGAAACAATTTGTGATTTTATTATCTTTGATATGCAAGACAGTGCCTCTTCAACTATTCGACGGCGTATTGCGAGTATCAGCCGACTACATAAATTAGCTCGCATGACTGATCCCACTAAAGATGAAGATGTCTTCCTTGAGCTCAAACGCATGCATCGACAAAAAGGACGTTGGCAACGTCAGGCCTTTGCCATGACCATCGAGGTTAGAGATCAATTAATTAATATTACTGATGACTCGATTAAAGGGTATCGAGATCGTGCACTACTTTTATTTGCATATGACAGTATGCGAAGACGAAGTGAATTGTGTGAGTGTAACTGGTCAGATATTTCACTTAATTCGGATGGGACTGGCAGTTGGTTTATGCAATTCTCAAAATCAGACCAAGAGGGCTATGGTAAATATATTCCTTTGGATATTTAGACGATGGAGGCTTTATTACAATGGAAAGAGCACGCTGAACTCACCGATGGAAAAGTCCTCAGAGGGTTTATACGTCAGCAAATCATTGGAGATTCATTAGACTCTAGTCATATTGCAAAGATCTTTAAAAAACTGGCTAAAAAAGCACAATTTAATGAGAAAATCATGAGGAATATTTCAGGACACTCGGCACGTGTCGGTCATGCACATGATTTGCTAAGGGAAGGAAAAAGTTTACCGCAAATTATGGTGGCGGGTGGCTGGAAGTCTACAGATATTGTATTACGATATATTGAAAATAGCAGTCAAGTCATCATGCGTAAGTAAAACTTGTTTAAACCTCATGATTCTGGCGGTTCTAAAGCAACATGAACAACTCCAGCATGCGAAAGGCCATTATAAATTGCAAAGAATATAGCACCTATCACCTAGGTGATAGGTGATAGGTGCTAGGTTTTCGAAAATATGTTCATCGGTACAAATCCCAACGCCATCTTCACAAACCAAGTATTAAGCAACATTTGTACAGACAACGATACCGCTTGAGCAATAGCGGCTCCCATAACACCATACTCAGGAATCAACCATACGCATAAGCCCACCATCACAACGGCAGTTATCCCACTCGAACACAATAAATACCGTTCATGGCCTGTCATGCTCAGCAAGAACCCCACAGATCCTGTAGCCACATTAACAAATTGCCCCAAAGCCAAAACCACTAACACTGGGGCACCAACAACAAATTCGGGCCCAAATAAACCCATTATCCACTCGGAAAAAACAAGAATAAATCCCAGAACAGGAATACACGCCAAAACCATTAGGCGGGTAGACCAAATAGCAATATGTTTCAAACTCTCAATATCACCCTGATGATGCAGCGCGGAAAACTTAGGCGCAGCAATGCTATTAATGGCCATAAGCACCAGCATCACCAAGCTTGACGTGCGAAATGCATTATGGAATACAGCTACATCTTTACTCTCAGCCCAAACACCAAGAAATAGTGGCACACCCCAAGTCATGAGTATGCTTAGTGAAGCCACACCCCACATAGGTAGAGCTGATCGCCATAACTCTCGAGCATTATATTCAAAATTCCAATTACTCTGAGACCTTTTCCACCACAACCAGATAGCAATCAAAGTGACAATACAGGAGGCTAATAAATACAACAGAGCAACTTGGCCTGTATTTAAGCCATCAAGTATTAAGAAAAACAGTAAAAGGAGCACAATTAAAACAAGTGACAGGCCCAGGTTCTGACAAAAATGTAATTTACCAACCTGCTTCAAACCTTGGAAAAAACGGCCATGGAGCATAACTAAACCAAGTGAAATAACCCCAAAAGACATATATTTTAGCGGGCTACTTAGTAACGGCTTGTGAAACACATTTTCCGATAAAAATGGTGCCGATAGAAACAATAAAACGGAAACGAGCAGGAGAGCGAGAGAAGCCCTAATGGTAACAGCCGTATAAACAGCATTAACTAAACTCCAATTATTTTTCGAAGAATAAGCCGACACAAACCGTGTAACAATGGGATCAAACCCCATCAGAGAAAGCATCGCTAATACCGTAACAAGGGTAATTGCTAGAAAGTAGTATCCCGAATGCTCGGCGCCAAGGAATCTAGAAATAATGATATTAAGAGAAAGCGCTGCGCCCGCAGCTAGTATTTTTAGCAAAAGGGACATCACACTCTTTGAAAATAACTCTGAATAATTTTCCTTGTGAGCTGAAGGGAACTTCATTTGATCAAAAGAACTTTAAAGCAGCTAATTTAAGCTGCTGCTCGGACGCGTACTCTATAACCGAATTCGGTATTCCAACCACTTCCAGCAATGGGCGTCCAAATTTAACTCGGTTAAATAGATACACCAAAGGCTTCCTAATCACTCTTCCAAACACAGAAAAACCAAAGAATTTATTAATAAAAGACAGTAGTTCAATCTGCTCATAAGATAGAGAGGTATTCTTTATAACGGAGACATCAGGAAACAGTCTAACTTGCAATACATTACTGATAAAATGATTCACCAAACCAACCTGAATCGCCTCCTCGAAATCACACACAATCAAGTCATCACAAAAAACATTTCTCCAAACCTGTAAACGGCCCGCCAAATTTCTAGCAAGTGGCTCAAAAGACGTGACAGGCTTATCCATCCTTACAAATTGATCTAAAGTTCCAGAAAAACCTGACTTCACCGCCTCACTATATCTCGACACCAGCCAGTCTGCTGGCTTACGCACATAACAAATCACAATCACACGATGTAGGGCTGAAGATAAAAAATCCTTGAGAGCTCTAATATTGTCTTCTTCAAACAGTCTTGAAGATAAATGCTCATTAGAAAAAATAATATCTCTATCTTTATTTTCCAGAATAAAACACTTTATGCGCCCAAGAAACCTACTAATGCTTCTTGGTTTTCGAAGAGCACCAATATTGTAATCCTCGCAAAAGCACGTCGCAAGCTCAACATGATTTGGCTTTAAAAAAACTTCGTTTGGATAAGAAACCCCTAGATCGTTGAGCTTATCTACATTGTTATACAAATAGTTTTGAATTGACGTTGTTCCCGTTTTTTCGAAACCAATATGCAAATAAATCGTTCTCTTTGTCATTTCACAAAGCTCCTACAGCCAAGTCTTTCAAGGGTGCTTATGACTTTGTGGTAAAACTGCAAGAATGATTCCGTATGTAATCTTTTCCGTGGATCTTCTGTACCTGGATAAAACCCAACTTCTACAACATCGGCTAAAGATATTTTTATGCCAGACAAATGTACAACCTGCGTTATACTTCTCAAAATAAATCCTCATAACCAAGTAACTCAAAATCTCTTTTATAAATACGGACAATATGTTCAATAGACTCTTTATTATAGTGTTTTCGGTAATCCTTATGACCACTGACATTCACCATCTTAAGCTCGCTAGTACCCAGCACTCTCTGCCTGAGATGCTCAAAGTCATCGGCCAGAGATTCAAACTTTATAAGCTTGTCAACCCTTGAAAAAGAACCTTTTTTTGAAATTAAAAATTCAAACTGCGGCACAAAATGTATAAAGGCTCTCTCATTACCACACGCTAACCAATTACAGACAAAATCGTTAAAATCAACAAATCTATCAAGAACCACCTGCTTGAATTTAATTCCATTAGGGTGGTGTATCATCCCGCCCTGGTAAAGGAAGTTCCATGCAGAAAAGGCTCTATCAAATGGATTTCTCACAACACTAAACACATAAATATCGTCAGGTATTTCTCTATAAAACGATAAACGTGTATGACCTATTTCACGGCCATAAAGAGATTTTATAAGCGACATCCCTGCAGTTTTGGGAATATGTATAAACAAGCACTGCCTATCGGAAACGAATTTTGGTAAAGGAACACCTATAGTTTTTTTATAACTATCGCAAAAGATTCTATGGAACCGCCAATAATAGTCCCAGTACGTCATTGCCTTTCATCTATATATTTTGAATAGATATGACGTAACTCTTCATCCCTCACAGAATCTTTCAAATTACTTTTTTGAATAAAACACTTCATAACCGCGCCATGTAAATAGCGGAAAAACTTTTTTTCAAAAAAAGTGGGGTTAAGTTGCCTAAGTCTCTTTAACATCACCCTGAATAACAAAATTAATTTATTATTGGAATCAATATTTGTATTTCGATACACATTAAAATCAAAGCAATAACGATTAATACCTAGAAATGAGGTTATTTTGTTAAAGCATTCACTTGAAAACAAAGAATCAGTTTCAATATCAATTACCAGCAATGACTCCTCTCCAAAATTATTTGTAATCGCATCAGCAACAACATCATATCTTCCACCCTTTAAATACCCTCCAAGAATCCAATTTGGGTAAATCTTTTCACACTCATCAATCAAAGCCTTTTCAAAGGTTCTAAACTCTTCACCTCGAGCAAGCGAAAATTTGTAATGGGATATTGCCCTTTCTTTTTGATTTCTGTGTAAAATTATAAATTTTTTATCTAGCCCATCCAATAACTGGGTTGATTTAATATTTTCGATAAAGGTACTAATGTGCAGTGAATAGATGGTGCTACCGTCAAGATACACACCCTCCTTTTCAATACCTCCGAAGTTTTTACAATAATCTTCTTGTGTTTCCAAATAACCCAAGCTGGAAAATCTGACCTTTGATCCGTCACTATTAAACGCATGTAAACTTAACCTTAAACTTGAAACAAAAAAACCAGGCTCTTTCAGAACACCCTGACGAATATCTGGATGCTGCCCCAGCACATTACACAATGAAGTAGTAGCACATCTCGGCATACCGATCACAAATAAAATATTTTTCATCTCCTCACCACGATCTCTTTTAATTCCCGCAGGCAAAGTGCGAGACAAAAAATAAAGACTGGAACATCGTGCCAAAGATCAATAAAAAACATCAGGAACACAAAAATGATAACAGGTCTAATAGCTAGGCAGTACTCTTTTCCAAGTTTCCTATAGCAAGAAACTAGGCCCACCACCAAGAAAAAAAATGGTAGTGCGCCCATCTCAGCAATCAGCGCTGAAAAACTAGTGTAAGGCTTATTAGCCGAAGAGCTAAGCGCCCATTTATTTACCTCACCCAGCTTAAGATATTTTCCTAAAAAGCGATCATGAAACTCGGTCATTGAAAAATAAGGTAAATCCGGTATGGAATGACTCGAAAATGCTCCCATGTAATCGCTAGCCCAAAGTGCTGGATAACTACAAAACTGACCAAGTCCTACCCCTACAAAAAATGAATGAGGATACTCAATCCACAACTCAACCAATGTAATATAGGCAAGTATTTTAGGATGGTAGTTGAACTCGTCCATTAATGTATTATCAATATTGATCAATCTATATTCGATATACGGAAAAATCAAAGCCACAAAAACGCCAAATAGAATTAGACTCCTATAACCTTTAATTCGGGAAAAAATCAAAGCAATGCCACCGCAAAGGATACCCAAAATGTAATTTGGCATGATAAAATTGGACAACGCTACCACCAGCCAACCTATTTTTTTATGATTAAACTCTTGTGTCTCAACGAGAAGAGAGAAAAAACCAATTACTGTCACCAGCTTTGCTCCTCCCACACCATAAAATGCTGAGTAATAATCGGGCAAATAATCCTGATACGGCAAAAGGAAAGGAAATCCCACACTCATCATATTAAAAATACTAAGAACGAATGCCATTAAACTAATATAATGCAATCCACCCTGATAAGCTTTTCCTCCACAAATCAAAATAAACAATGGAAAAATTAACGCACACTCCAATACGAAAGCTGTAAAGGACACATTGTAAAATAAAAAATTTATAAAAAATAATACAAAAAAAACAAACAATACTATAAAGCAGTTAAGAATAACCTTTCTTCTAATCTCAAGGATCAATATTGGGGCTAAACAATAGAACGCATAGCTCAGCTTCGCTCTTGGCAAAACCATCAAAGAAGAAGCTAGCGCCAATCTAAAACTCATCTTAAACACTTCATTTATAAAAGCCCCCTCAGTTGCAACATCACAAGATTTCTTCTCAAAATATCAATTGATTTCCATGGTTGTTGCCAATCTTTTTTAGCAGCCCCTCTAATCAAAGTTTAATCTCGACCTCTTCGCTCACCAAAAAGGCTGTGCTTTGTATAAAACTTTCATTACCCACCAACCTAAGCTTTAATTCTGCAGGTTTTATCACCCCTTAAATATTAGATATTAAATAAGATGCCTTTTAATATGTCGCACAAAGTGGTTGCACCTGCTTTCATCGCACCAACTATGAAAAAGTTAGGCTTTAGCGGGCCAATACGCTTATCGTCAAACCACTCATCCATAGAAACAACTCTTTCCTCTTCCTCACTTCCTCACACATAGCTTGTATTTGAGTAAGTCCACCATGAACAAAACTAGAAATAGTGGGTAAGAAATGAGATATCTACTAATCAGTTTTGGCTCTCTAATTATTCTGTAAAGCCATCTAAGGTTATATCTATCAATCAACTTAGGATAGTAATTAATGCCAAACAATGCTGTTTGATGAATATATCCACCACAAGTAAACCCCATTCCACGCCAACTCTTCATATACAAATCACTCAAGAATTTCTCCTGCAATACAGCCCCCATACCAACCACAATTACATCAGGATTTATAACCACAAGTTCATCTAAAAATGAATCTCTTTCATCTGCAGAGCAAAAATAACCATTGCGCGCACCAATTACACGCATGTTCGGCCAACTGTTCTTCCAGTGATTAGTAGCCCTCTCAACTTCACCCTCTCGCGCGCCAACAAAAAAAATAGATTTATTGTCATGTTCGATAGCATCGAAAACCAAAGGTGCTAGAGATGTCGAATCAAAGCTGACTCTTTCTACTGGCCCAAACCCCACCAACCTAAACAACCAGACCATAGCCACCCCATCAATGAACAGGGTGTCTATGCCTTTAAGCCAGTTTTGATTTTTTCTCAACTGCAGGTAGGAATACGGATTAATAAATGAAACCAAACAAGGAGGGCAGAGAATAGTTTCATCACACCGCTCTTTAACCCTCTCTCTAATCATTTTCAGCATATAACCTCATGTTCTTTCAACCTGTTAAGGTGCAAATCCATAACAACGGGCTAGATAAATTTTAATTCATACAAGCTAATTTCATCAAACTGTAGTTGAGCCGGCTCACTCTTCTTCAGCCTATTTACGCCAACCTTACGGGGAACTTCAACGACTCCGCCACAGGCTTGTTGACTGCCATTTTGATCGTCTATTGTTTATGAGGCTGATCAAGATCACGCGGACTAACACATGGTCAGTGGCTGCAAGCTAACTCCTTCCAGCGCCCACCTTAATCAGCATATCACCATGACTAACACCAACTTCATACCTAAAATCTACTTGAAAAATGGCAGGATGAAAAACCACTACCAGAAGTCGGCAACATCCCGATGGGAGAGCTCGCCGACTATTTTTCAGGTTCTACGTTGTTGCGCTGTTTTAAGCGGAAGCTTTTGTCCATCTTTTTAGATATAAGCGTGTTTTTTAAGGTAATCCACCACTTGAATGGCGGCTTCTTCGATTGAGATACCCTCATTAACAATGTGTAATTCTGGATTAGCCGGCACTTCGTAGGGCGAATCTATACCGGTAAAATTTTTAATTTCACCGGCCCTGGCCTTTTTATACAGACCTTTAGGGTCTCTTTGTTCGCAAATACTGAGTGGCACGTCGATAAACACTTCCACAAATTGACCCGACATCGCCATGTTACGCACCATCTCTCTGTCTTTAGCGAACGGTGAAATAAACGCCGTAACAACAACCAAACCCGCATCGCAAAATAAATTCGCCACTTCACCGACACGACGAATATTTTCTATTCGATCGGCTTCCGTAAAGCCCAAGCCTTTGTTTAAACCTTGGCGAACATTGTCCCCGTCCAATAGGTACGTATGCTTATTTAACCCAAACAATAGGTTTTCAACGGCATTGGCGACCGTTGATTTTCCGCTGCCACTGAGGCCTGTAAACCATAAGATACAGGGCTTTTGCTGTTTGAGAATGGCGCGTTTTTGTTGACTGACATGATGCTCATGCCAAACGGTATTGTCTGTCATTTTTACTTCCCTATTTTACGTCATTCTTTTTTACGCGCTTCAACACCCATCGGTGGTATCGCTGATGATATTTAAAGGGGGGCGGGGTTAAAAACAGATAACCCCCCTTATCGAGCCCTATTCTACGGTCACTGATTTTGCTAAGTTTCTAGGTTGATCGAAACCCGGGGGCTGAGGTTAGGTCGTGATGCTCTCGTCATTGGTTCACCTGTCAATGGATGAGGTGATGCTATCACCTCTACTCAGGTGGCCAAATTCACTGTGCCACTACAATCATCTGACCTCTGTTATTGACAAGCGTTGTCCTCATCCTAACCAATAATCCTGCTACCCAAAAAAAACCACTAACTCAAGGCCGCCTTTCTTTTCTCGACACTGACAACAATTAACGCGACAAAAAATCCAACCATCGCACCGAGAACAAGTGACACCAGCATGATCATTGTTCGTTTTGGCTTAAGCCTTGCTTCAGGCGGCACTGCTCGAGCATCTATATTTGCAGTCAATACCAAGCCTTCCTCCAGAACAATCCGCTCCAAGCTCATTCGGTGTTCTTTTAGTTCAGTCAAAGCCGGATCATACTTGTCAAAACCCTCTTTCCTCTTCTCCAAAATTTCTATTTCTGACGAAAGTGCCTTGCTACCCAGTAAATACAGTGATCTCAGTTCCATCACATTGGTAAAGAATGGCCTATTCGTTACAAAGCTCTCTGTCGCAAGATCGACAGGATCAACGAGACCGTTTTGGACTGCAATTTTTTTGGCGTCCATAAGCTTAAGCAACTCTATATTCAGCTGTGACAATACCCCCGCCTCTTTCGCTTTTATTTTTTCACTCACCTTTTCAATCTCATCATCGAGGGACCCTCGAGCATTTGTGATGAGTTCGCTCCGGGCGCCATTCATCGCTAACTCAACCCAGGTATTGACCAATTCAGCCGCCTGGGCGGGATCATGCCACTCAATGGAAACCTCTGTGCTATTTCTGCTCTTTTTTATATCCGGTAACAACACCACCATGAGCTTCGAAAGTGACGCCAACTTACCCAGCTCTGTTGATTCTGGAAAGGCATGACCTATATATCCAGAAACAGCCGGGCTATTAAGCAGTGCTTTTTTCACTTCCATTGAGGCTAAATACTGGTTAGTCAGGTCAAAAGCTTCACCCGGAGAAACCTTGTCATCTGAGGCTAAATACTGGTTAGTCAGGTCAAAAGCCACTTCCGGAGAAACATTTGCAACCACGGTCGAGTCAGCAACTGCTGTCAGCTCAGAAAGCGATGATACGGGCGCTGGAAGCAAGCTAGCCTGTGCTTTATAGACTTCAGGTGCCCAATAGGCATAACTCACGCCACAGGCTAAAACAGCTAATGCAACAAACGTGATCAATACACGCTTCTGCCAAAGATCGGTACAAAGCTGAAACAAATCTATTTCATCGTCATAAGCGAGCTGACTGTTGTGAGTATTTTGCCCCGGTTCCATCTATTTAATCCTTTAACCAATCTGGTGAAAAAAATATGTCTAAAATTGTAGCAGCACTCAGTTTAGACAGATAGGCATAATCAGCTTTCACATAACGCTTACCGTTCACCACTGTGACAGAGTTCTCTTATTACTTTTTTCACCCCCTGTTTCGAACATTTGGCGATTGGCCGTACCTGAACACTCCCCTGCCTATTGCTTTATCTTCTCTACTTGACCATCATTTCCCGTTTGCCTTTCGGAACCTCCCCTCTCCATGAAAAACATCTCCATACGCGGCGCGAAAACCCACAAT
>DKOI01000035.1 GCA_002469885.1 Legionellales bacterium UBA7366
CGGTTTTGCTTGACCACAACAATTGATAAAGGGTGGTGAAACACGTGATTAATGTATCTGTTTCAGAAGAGTTTAAGCAACTAGCGCTGAAAACACGTGGTGAGAGGGGGCTTGCCTGGGCGGAATCCTTAACAGGCTTGATAGCACATTGTGAAGAAAACTTTCGCGTTGTTTTCACTGAAGAGATGGACAATTTATAGTTCAATTACGTTTGCAGGGCATTATGGCAAGACGATAATCGCATTATTGTTAAGTTCGGTTTTCCAGGTAAAGAGACTAACGATGAAATAAATGCGCTAGAGCTGATCGCTGGGAAAGGGATTGTTAAGCTATTAGGGCGAGATGTAGCAAAGGGTATCATGCTGCTTGAAGAGTGTCAGCCCGGGGATATGTTAAGTATACTTGCAGATGATGAAGAAGCAACGCGTATTGCAGCAAGTGTTATGCAAAATATATGGAAACCTGCGCCTGATGATGCTGATTTTCCGACGACAAAAGATTGGCTCTCTAGGCTAAATAAACCTATTCATTTGCCGTCAGATTTCTCAGAAAAACAAATTAATAGAGCGCGGGAAATAGCAGCTGATTTACATAAAAATCAAGGAAAAAACGTTTTACTTCATGGGGATTTACATCACTTTAATATTCTATCTTCAGAGCGAGAGCCTTGGGTTGCTATTGATCCCAAAGGTGTGGTGGGAGTACCGGAGTATGAAATTGGCGCATTTTTGAGAAATCCAATTCCGGGTATTGCAGTGACACCAAATTTACAAGCTGTGTTAAGTAGGAGAGTTGATATATTTTGTGAGATGCTAGGCTTTGATAAGCAAGCTGTTATCAGTTGGGCATTTGCGCAAGCGGCATTATCAGCGGTTTGGGCTGTTGATTCAGGATCTGATAATTATAAAGTGTTTTTAGTGTGTGCCGAAGCATTGTATGAACTAGGAGAGGGTTAATAGTATGCGCGCTATATTTTTAGAGACAGAGCGCTTGAGGCTTTATCTGCCCAGCCGAGTAGATTTTGATTTAATCTTGGCATTACGATCAGATCCAGATGTAATGGCTTTTATAGGTGAGCCTCATACAAGAGAAGATGTAGAGCGCTTTTTTGAAATCGCGCTTCCTTACCAAGAGAAGCACGGTTTTGGTTTTTGCTCAGTCTTTGAAAAAGAGAGTGGCGAATTTGTTGGACAAGCAGGTTTATTTCATATTAGGCATTATGATGAACAGCCTGATGTTGAGGTAGGGTATCGCTTACATAAAAAATACTGGGGCAAAGGCTATGCTACAGAATTAACACGTGGGCTTATTGATTGGGGGTTTAAGAATATACCCATTGATAAATTTGTTGCTTTTGTGCGTCCAGACCACCCGCGTTCAGAAAGCGTGATGAAAAAAGCTGGGATGCATTATGTGCATGATACAACGTATAAAGGCAAGAATGTGCGGTGCTATCAAATTTTTAAAGATCAGTATCATGAAGGCTATCGATATGATGCGATTGCTGCTAGATTTGCTGATATGCGTGATTCACTCAGTACCGAGAAGAAGTATGTGGATTTGTTTTGTGATGCATTGCCAGAACATGGTTCTGTGCTCGATGTGGGTTGTGGGTCTGGCTTCCCTATTGCCTCGCACACGCTTGAAAAAGGTTTCAGTGTGCTTGGGGTCGATGCTTCAAAGGAGCTACTTAAGATTGCAGAGAAAAACTGTCCCAATATGAATAGACTGCATGGTGATATTCGTACTATCTCGCTGACTCAACTCTTCGATGGCATAATCGAGTGGTGGTGTTTGTTTCACTTGCCAAAGCAAGATCAGCTTAATATGATTGAGCGGTTTGCAGGGTGGCTGAAACCAGGCGGTGTTTTGCAATTTACAACGGGTGATGCTGAGTATGAGGCTGAAAATTCAGACATGCTAAATCAGTCATTGCGTTTTTATAGTTGTGACCCATCGCAATACGAAGAAGCGCTTAAGGTAAATAACTTTGAGCTTCTATTTTGTGAGAGTGATCAGGCTGATCACTTGGTCTGGATGGCAAGAGCAGAGGGGGGTAAATCATGAACCAGGATGATCATGCGGTAATAAAGTGGGGTCGTGATGTTCTCTTGTCTCTTGGGTATGTACTGGAAAACGAGTTGCCTCAAACTGTGCAAGAGACGCTTTGGTCTCATGTGGTTCGCTTTGACACCTCTAAAGGCTATATTTATTTGAAGCAGACTCCGGAACTAATTGCATTGGAGCCGATGATTACTCAAATGTTAAATGATGAATTTCATGCCGCAGTTCCAGAGATTATTGCGCATAATGAAAAATTGCATTGTTTTTTAATGAAAGATGTGGGTAGACCATTACGTGAGATTTTAAAAAAGAATTTTGATACAACTTTGTTATGCAGAGCCATTGAGAAATTTACATCATTGCAGCATGCCGTTGTTGATCATGTGGATGTTTTTCTTGATATGGGCGTCCCTGATTGGAGGCTTGATAGGTTGCCTGATTTATACAAACAATTGCTTTCAGAGAAAGAAATATTGATAGCGGATGGATTATCAGAAAGTTATATTGCTACATTAGAGTCACTGATTCCAGAGGTTACCCATTACTGTGAAATATTGTCCGCCTATCCTATCAAGCAAACCATCGTCCAATGTGATTTCCATGATAATAATATACTTGTAGATGAGAAAACGCAGGAGATCACGTTTATTGATTTAGGTGAGGTTGTTATTTCACATCCATTTTTTTCATTGGTTGGTTGTTTGTGGCAGGCAAAACGTCACCATGGGCTAACAGATGAAGATGATACTTACTCGCAGCTTATAGAGGCTTGTCTTAAAAATTATATGAATATTGAGTCTGAAAAACATTTGATACACGCTTTTGCGACAGCAAGCATTTTATGGGGTGTTTATGAAGTGCTGGCTCAATACCGATTGATGTTCGCATGTGGCGTCGATAGGCTCATCTCGTTCCAACGCGGGAAGCTTAGCAATGCGTTCAAAGAATTTATGGCCGCATGTACAGAGGCTCATCTACGATAAAAATAAGGTGTCTGAGGAGGTGTGGTTGTTCTCCAGTAATTCATTCTTAAGCCGCTTGAGCCTGTCTATCTTTTGCGCTAGACTGTTTAAATACCCATAAAACTTAACGTTTGAGGTCCTAGGAATGTATAAATCTGAGTTTTCTACTGAAAGTGAGCTTAAAGAAAAACAGCATAAATTAGTGAAAGATATGAAAGATAAAAATGTCATCGTTCCAGGCTGTGCTTGGGTTTATTATAAGGGTGGCAAACGAATTGACTTGGTTGCCCAAGGATTTACGGATAACAGCGAAGCCAAGGCAAAGGTCACTCCTGAGACACCATTAGGTGTTGCCTCGCTCAAGCATTAGTTCTTCGATATTGCGATAGCTCAGTGAGTAAGCAACATACCAACGAACTGACATTAAGATAATGTCTTTCTTGTGTTGCTTCTATTTGAAACTAATCATATTTGCGTACACCTTGTTAAGCGGGGAAACAGCTTACCAAAATAACTGATCTGATGCGACAGAACCCTTAGCTTTACTTGGATGATGCCTTTAAAAAAGATATATGCTTTAGTTGTTTTTAAACGGCTTACTGGCTATGCTTCAGATTCACCGTTGGTTAAAGAGTGGTGAGATCCTAACTAAGTCATGTTAGGTTCATCTTTATGGAGTAATATTGAACTTTGAGGGTTTTTTATGAGTGATGAACGAGTTGTTTTTTGGTTTAGGCAAGACCTTCGTTTAACTGATAATCCTGCTTTCACTGCTGCAGTTAAAGCAGGATCAGTGATTCCAGTTTATATACTTGACGATGTGAATGCAGGCCAGTATAAAATGGGCTCCGCTAGTCGCGTGTGGCTTCATTATTCTTTGCTTGCGTTAGATAAAGCGTTAGAGGGTAAGTTATGTTTGTTTGTCGGCGATGCAAAAAAGGTGCTGACAGCTTTACTCAAGCAAGAGGGGGTTAAGGAGATATTTTGGAATCGCTGCTATGAGCCCTGGCGAATATGTCGAGACAAAAAAATAAAAGACTGCTTGCAGAAGTTAGGCATGGAGGTGAAAACCTATAATGGATCTTTGCTATGGGAGCCATGGGAAGTGCTGAAATCTGATGGAACACCTTATAAGGTTTTTACGCCTTATTACAAAAATGGCTGCTTAAGGCTGATGTCGCCGCGAAGTCCGGAATCCAGGCCAGTTCGCATATCCCTTTCTGAGCCATTAAAAAATGCTTGTGAGCTTGACGCCTTGAGTTTGCTGCCATCCAAGCCGTGGGCGTCCAGAATAAAGCAGCATCATAATGTTGGCGAAGTTGCAGCAAAAGTTCGATTAAAAGCGTTTTTAAACTCTGGCTTGCAAGCATACAAAGAGGGTAGGGATGTGCCTGCCAATAGCTCTGTTTCTAAGCTTTCTCCTCATTTGCATTTTGGTGAAATCTCCCCTAACCAGGTGTGGCATGCAGCTTCTGGGTGCCACAAGGATATAAACCTACAGTGTTTTTTGTCTGAACTGGGTTGGCGAGAGTTTTCCTATTATCTTTTGTATCATTTCCCCACGCTGCCCGAACAAAATTTCCAAAAAAAATTTGATAAATTCCGCTGGAAGAAAAGCATAAAATCATTGAAGGCATGGCAAAAAGGGTTGACTGGTATACCTATAGTAGATGCAGGTATGCGTGAGCTATGGGAAACGGGTGTGATGCATAATCGTGTCAGAATGATAACAGCATCTCTGCTCACAAAGAACTTACGTATTGATTGGCGACAGGGTGAGCAATGGTTTTGGGGCTGTTTGGTAGATGCTGACCTTGCTAGTAACAGTGCTGGGTGGCAGTGGGTGGCAGGGTCTGGTGCTGATGCTTCACCTTATTTTAGAATTTTCAACCCCGTCACTCAAGCTAAGAGGTTTGATCCGCAGGCAGCCTATATCCTTAAGTATGTTCCTGAGCTTGCTCGGTTGCCGCTTAAATATATTTTTGCACCCTGGGAGGCGCCTGCTAGCGTTTTGAGTGAAGCGGGGGTGGTTCTGGGTAAAACGTATCCAAAGCCTGTTGTTGACTTGCAGGAATCGAGGAAGTCTGCCCTCGAGGCCTTTGCATCATTAAAGGGAGGTGTATAATGCGCATTATGATTTGTGGTGCAAGCGGTATGATTGGAAGCGCTTTATTTAGTGCGCTAGAGAAAGATC
The DNA here is from genome assembly GCA_002469885.1 of Legionellales bacterium UBA7366. Classification (GTDB taxonomy): domain Bacteria; phylum Pseudomonadota; class Gammaproteobacteria; order UBA7366; family UBA7366; genus UBA7366. The sequence goes on from DKOI01000035.1 coordinate 5,221, forward strand.
ATTCACTTACTCTTGTTGGGCGCACGCCTTTGGCATTAAGCAAAAGGTTTTTAGGTGTTGATTGCATTTCTTGGGAGCAATTGAATTCAGAGCGACTTGCTAGCCAAGATGTTGTGATTAATCTTTCTGGCGAAAATATTGGCAATAAACGTTGGGCTAAAAGCCAAAAAGAAAAAATTCTCAACAGTCGGGTTGAGTCGACTCATGCAATAGCATCTATTTGTGCATTACTAGGTAAAGATTCCCCTCGTATTTTTAATGCAAGTGCCATTGGTGCTTATGGGTTGCCAAAATCTTTCAGCTCTATTGCCTTTGATGAGTCTTCCTCGCTCCCCTTAAAGCCGTCTGACTTTTTATCAAGGGTAGGTGTGGCTTGGGAGGGGGCATTGAAGGTCGCTGAAGATGCGGGCGTAAATGTGGTTAAATTGCGTTTTGGTGTCGTTTTATCTCCCGATGGAGGGGCGCTTAAAAAAATGTTACCCAGTTTTAGGTTGGGGTTGGGTGCAAAAATAGGTTCAGGGATGCAACCCTTTTCTTGGGTTACCTTAAGTGACGTTGTTTTAGCGATTAAGTTTTTGCTCGAGCATTCAGCTGAGTCTGGGGCGTTTAATATTGTTGGCGGTGAGGTGGTTACACAGTTTGCGTTTGCGAAGGCGTTAGCTTCACATTTGCATAAGCCTCTGTTTATGTGTCTTCCCGCAAGAGTAATTAAATTGCTATTTGGTCAGATGGGTGAAGAGCTGTTGTTGTCAGGACAAGATGTGAAAGCTCTACGTCTGCATGCATTAGGGTTTGAGTTTTCATACCCAACACTTAGTAAGGCGCTTGATCACTTGTTCTGATTGTTTTTAGTTTGTACCATTATTTCATTGCGCCTCAAAAAAGGTAATGTCCATGGCGGGTTATAAAAGGCATATTTATATGTGGATATGGCTTCAAGCTTACGCTTTTCAACATACTGCATCAGTTGTTGCTCATGCATGGCGATGTTTTCGTTGGAGTTGAGGCCTGAAAAAGAGATGGTGACAAAGGTCTGTTCGGGGATCTCTTTAATGTTAACTCTATTGTTAACGGGTTTAGGCAGGGTGTTTGCTGTGTACTTAGATGGCATCACAAAACTGACTTTCCACACATTTTCCGATGCTTGCTGTTATACTGGGGCAGTCATGGCGATCTTTTCGTTGCTCTGTTGCTATACCGGAGCGGTCATTTTAACTTTGTTTTGGGTTGCATTATTGCCAAAAATATAATCGGTTAGGAGGCGAGACCCTTGAGTAATGGCATCCTTGCGCTCTTCCTCTATGGCAACCTCGGCAATAATCATAGCGTTATATTGTCGTGTCTCTATATTTGCTTCAGATCAGGTGACTGTGTATTTTGGTCTTTCAACGTTACTCATTACAGGCCCAACGATTGCTGCAACAATCAGAGCAACCAAGGTAACTAAGGCAATAATAATTCATTTTATTCTCGTTGTTCTCTCTACGCTGCTGCAAAAAATATGGGCTTTGCTCTGAGATTATCGTCATGCTGATATATTTTACCCAGCTCTATCTTTTATACCCTATGTGTCTATCCTTGGCAATATTGTGCAGTGCAAGCAAGGCCAGAAACCTGGCTTCCATGGTTGCCAATGAGGAAAGCTAACAAAACAGTGTTTGCCAGCGGTAGTGTTTGAGTGATTTTGCTATGTATTTTGTGTCAGTCTGATTTATAATCCATTTTGAGGAAAGGTGTCGCCTCATTGAAAGGTTATTAAAAAAGAGGTTATGTATGAAGGTCGGTGTTGTTTTGTTAAATTTAGGCACGCCTGATGATGCGACGGTTTCCAGTGTGCGACGCTACTTGCGTGAATTTTTGCTTGATCCTAGGGTGATTGATCTTAGTCCTCTTCTTAGGTATATCCTCGTTTATGGGTTGATTTTGCCATTTCGCCCGTATAAAACGGTCAAAGCATATGCAAAGATATGGCAGAAAGAAGGATCGCCACTACGCTTACACATGCAGAGTCTAGCTAAGCGTTTGAGTGCTAATTTGGGCAGAGAATATCAAGTGGTGATGGGTATGCGGTATGGAAATCCTTCCATTCGCGCTGCATTAAAGTCACTAAATAATTGTGAAAAAATTATAATCCTGCCATTGTTCCCCCAATATTCATCAGCGGCTACGGGTTCTGCGATAGAAGAAGCTATGCGAGAAATCTCAAGTAATTGGAATATACCAAAGGTAAAAATTATCAATGAATTCTACTCACACAAGCATTTTGTTGAACCCTATGCCGACATTATTAAGCCCTACCTTGAAGGTCGGGATTCTTTTTTATTGTTGAGTTATCACGGATTGCCAGAAAGGCATTTAGATAAAAGCATTTGCTCGGCGCCTTGTGATCGGAAAACGCATTGTCCAGCAATAGGTGAAGCTAATTATTTTTGTTACCGAGCGCAGTGTTATCAATCTTCAGCTTTGCTATCAGGTAGGTTGGGGTTATCATCCGATAGGTTTATGACGGCGTTTCAGTCTAGACTAGGTCGCACGCCATGGATCAAACCCTATACGGATGAGGTTTTGCATGCATTGCGTAAGAAAGGTGTGGTTAACTTAGTTGTTGCATGTCCTTCATTTGTTTCGGATTGTCTGGAAACTCTAGAGGAAATTGGTCTGCAAGCAAAAGACCAATGGCTTAGTTTGGGCGGAAAAGAATTTTCTTTAGTGCCCTGTTTGAATGATAATTCGGGTTGGGTTCAGGGGCTTAGCAATTTCATCCATGAAAATACGGATTGATTAATTTTATTTACAGTGAGGTGATATCATTTTTTGTCTGTTTTTTGTTTTGCGCACTAACAATTAAGATGAGGTAAGATAATAAATTATGCCCGAATTGCCTGAAGTCGAAACTGTATTGCGTGGTATTAAAGAGCATGTGTTAGGTGTTGCTGTCGAAGCTGTTGTTGTGAGATGTGCCGCTTTGCGTTGGCCTATACCGAAACACTTAAAAGAAGCTTTGTCCGGTCAAACAATTAGTGGTGTGGTGCGGCGGGCGAAATATCTTTTGTTTATGACCTCCTCAGGTACGATGATTATACATCTTGGCATGTCGGGTCATTTACGAATTCTGCCAAAAATTTTACCGGCAGAAAAGCATGATCACTGCGACATTATTTTATCCTCAGGGTCAGTGCTGCGTTACACCGATCCGCGTCGATTTGGTTGTGTGTTGTGGACAGACTCTGACCCTTTTGCGCATCGATTGCTTGCAAAGCTTGGCCCTGAACCTTTATCGCGGGCTTTTTCTTCAAGATATTTACATCGTTTAGCGGGTGCTAAAAAGTCAGCAATTAAGAGTGTTATTATGGATAGTCACAATGTGGTTGGCATTGGTAATATATATGCTGCGGAAGCTTTGTTTGAAAGTGGTATTTTGCCTGATCGACCTGCTTTCACACTATCGCTTGATGACTGCGCGACGTTGGTTCGAAACATTAAAAAAACGTTGAGAGCAGCTATTACCCAAGGGGGGGTAACGTTAAAAGACTTTTATGGGGTGAAAGGCCAGAAGGGTTATTTTGCTATCTCGCTTTTAGTCTATGGACGTGATGGTGAGCTATGCATTAATTGTAAAACGATTCTGAAATTGATGAATATTGGTGGTCGTAGTACAGTGTATTGTGACTTGTGTCAGCGTTAATTAACGCTAAATATCCAGGCAAGTCAGTATAAATAGGATTATTGCATCAGCGCCAACCTTGCTGTTATTGTTAAGTTAGGGTGTTACCGAGGAGGGAGTTTGAGCTTAAAGCATAGAATTAAATTAAAGGGATGTAAGGTCGGCTTGCTAGGGTATGGCTATACGGCAAGTTACCTTGCCAAGCTACTGGTGGAAGTTGGTTGTGAGGTGTGGGGTACGAGCAGGGATGTTTCTGTTTTGAAGTCTCCTGTTGCACGTTGTGTTGATATTGTGAATTTTAACCGCCACGATATTAGTACCAAGCTGTTGAATACCCAGTATATTCTTTCCTCTATACCGACAAGCAAGGTCGGAGAAGACGCGGTGCTTGATGAGTTGGGAGAATTGCTTGTGTTGCATAAGGATCATTTGCGTGGCGTAGGGTATTTATCCTCTACTAGCGTATACGGCGATCATCAGGGGGGCTGGGTTGATGAGTCTTCTGAGTGTTATGCTAAGACAGAGCGTGCAAAAAACCGATTATCAGCTGAGCAAGCTTGGATGTCGTTATGCAGTAACGATGGCTTGCCTGTTATGATCTTTCGCTTGTCAGGCATTTACGGTCCGGGCCGAAATGTGTTGGACCGACTCCGGCTGGGTAAGCGTGTGTCGGCCATTAAAGATGGTCAGTATTTTTCACGCATTCATGTTTATGATATTTGTGCGGCATTGTATCAGTCGATAATCTCCCCAATGCCTGGTGAGATATTTAACCTGTCTGATAACCTACCCGCTGCTTCAAGCGATGTTGACTGCTTTGCAGCAGATCTCTTGGGGGTTAATAGACCGCGTTTAGTCTCTTATCAGGAAGCAGGTCTTTCTAGTATGGCCAAAGAATTTTATGCTAGTAATAGGCGGGTCTGTAACGATAAAATGAGAAAACATTATCTACCAGAGCTGCGTTTTCCGACTTACAAAGAAGGTTTGGATTCAATTTTATTAAGAGAGGATATTGTATGAAAAAAACGATTCAGTTTATTACTTGGGTGGTTGTATTACAGCTTATTGGTTATGGGATGGGGCAGATTACGGATGCAAGTGTAGACCCATGGTATTTAGCGTTGACTAAGTCCGGCATGACACCGCCTGGGTACGTATTTGGAATTGTTTGGACAGTGCTG
>DKOI01000053.1:0-13848 GCA_002469885.1 Legionellales bacterium UBA7366
ATCCCGGACTTGATCCGGGATCCACAACATATTATTAAGTATAGTCAACGAAACAGGATTCGACAAATCAGCCATATCACGCTATTCTAAACAACTATGAGAACACTATTTGTATCAGACCTGCATTTAAACCCTGACGTTAAATCATCGGGCGATTTTTTCTGTCATTTTTTAAAAGAGACGATAAAACCGGGAGATCAGCTCTACATTTTAGGTGACTTATTCGAATCTTACATCGGCGATGATGATCATTGTGTTTTTATCCAAAAAATCAAGCTTGCGCTAAAAGAGCTTCACATTCCAATATTTGTTATGCATGGCAACCGAGATTTCCTTATCGGAAAAAGTTTTGCGAAAGAGATTGGCGCCACCTTGCTGCATGAAGAATGCGTTATTGATTTATACGGCGTGAGAACGTTGTTGATGCACGGTGACACGCTGTGCACGAACGATAAAAAATATTTACGTTTTCGCAAGATTGTCCGTTGTAGATTTGTGCAGGCGTGTTTTTCTTTGTTGCCTTTATCGTTACGAAAAAGTTTTGCCGAGCATGCCAGAAAGAAAAGTTCGGCGTATACGAAATCAGCAAACATGAATATTATGGATGTCACCCAAAGTGCTGTTGAGGCTGTGATGAAAAAACACGGTGTAACGAGACTAATTCACGGCCACACTCACCGACCGTTTGAGCATGACGTTCTCATTGGTAACACAACCGGACAACGCATAGTATTAAGCGATTGGCATGATAGCGCAAAGATCATCATCTGTGAAAACAGCAACCCTCTCCACCTAACAACAACCCCCCCCCCCCAAGNNAGGGGTCAGAACATGTAAAATATGATAACTACGCTACAGTCGATTACAAATAGCCAGGAATTGACGGTGTAGGACCGGCAGGATCAAGCGAATACTGATCTTGATACACTTGAGATTTACGTGCACCGGTAACCGAACTAAACATCGTGCTTTTAGAAGAGCTAAAACGCTCAATACGCACTTTCGTAGAATAGATACCAACACATAGCGCAACAATCAAACCTATCAAAGCAGTCGGCGGATAGAGCGACAAAGCAAATGCGCCAATTAAAACAAAAGACATCGCCGCTGATTTTTTCGCATTCCCCTTCAAACTAACAATTTTTGCTTGTGCGATTTTTTTATAATCTTCCTCATGCGTAGATTTTTCTAGGGCCTCAAAACGCTTTACTTGACGATAATCATCAAATGCAGAATAAAGCATAAAAGCAGCCGCGATACCGATCGACAAATGCATCGCCGCCATTTCACTTAAAATAGTGTATGACAAGCAGATATCAGCAAACCACGCTACATTACTCATCAACCTACCAAAGCGACCATCTTTGCTTAATACGTTACGAGCACGTCTAGTAAAAGATAAATTCTTTTGTAAATCACTCGTAGGAAAAAAAACGTTTTTAGCAATAATATAAAGATCAATTAAAATTCTTATTGGGTACAAAACCACGGTGATGCATAAAAAGAATTGCGGTGGAACCACATCTAAAACAGGTGAAATTACTGCGAGTAGCTTAGCAGTTCTTGACGCAAACAAACGAATATCGTTTAACAATGCCATACTGAAATAAAATGTACTTGTGCGTGAGCTATAATTAGCGCGCTCATCTATGTGGGTACAATGCCCCAGGTAAAAATTTTCCTTGTACGAGTTTGGTGCGACATTATCCAAACCACTTTCATAAACTGCTGCTAATGGATGAGCAAGTCGCTCTGCTGCGACTATATCAACAGAAAAAAATAAGGTCTCTGTCCATTTGATTAAAGTATGCGCGCCCACGCTTGGAGCTGGATAAATACCCATGTGATTAAGCCATTGGACGAGCACTTGTTTCACTCTTTTATGCTCAGCCGAGCGTCCGGTATCAACAATTTGATACTGCAATGCAAGTGGGTTATTTAAGTTGTCTAGTTCAAACATTATGTTGCTTCCTCGTTTAGCCAGACTAGAATAGCTAAATCAAGTAACAATCAAATGTCCCTAATGAATCGGAATGTAAGCATTTGTAACAACAGAACAATAAATGAACTATACCCCACTATGAAAGCGGAACTCGGTATCAGGCGATGAGATTAATACATTTTCAATGTCACGAAAGTAATCAATCCTGGGGGCAAGGGGCTCTTCTGAGTGTTTTTCAGCCAGGTCTAAATAGTTTTCAAAATGTCTCGCTTCGGATCGTAACAGGCGGGTATAGAAATTGTTGAGCTCATCATCGAGGTGTGGCGCGATTGCCGCAAAGCGCTCACAGGAGCGCGCTTCAACGAACGCGCCGATGATGAGAGTATCGATCAATCGCGCAGGCTCAGCGTTGCGCACATGCTCGATAAGCCCCTTCATATAACGGGACGCGGTAAGGTGGATGTATTCAATCTCCCTATCCTCCAAGATTTTGAGCACTTGCTCAAAGTGACGAAGCTCTTCACGCGCAAGGCGCGACATTTGGTGGAGTAGATCGGGATAAGCTACATAACGGTATAAAAGCGTGATCGCTGTCGACGCTGCTTTTTTTTCACAGTGGGCGTGATCAATTAAAAGCAGCTCTTGATTCACAAGCGCGGTTTGCACCCACTGATCCGGTGTTTTAGCGCCTAAGAAGGCTAATATTCTGTCTAACTCTTTCATTTTTATCGTGTTAACGGTTATGTATTTACTCTCAAGATTGCGGTATAATACCATAAAAATAATAAAGAACGGTGCAAGCATGCAAAATATATTAATACGCCCAAATGAATCCGGCACAATCATACCTAAGTGCGGGCTTGACTCTCCAACCGACAAGATTCGCAAATTATTTGGCGTTAGCATACATACTTTTCAAACATCCTTTTCAAGCGCTTCATCGCCTGCGAGATGGTTATATTACATCTTAAGTAACCAACAGCACATTCAAGCAAAGGTTCACACTTTAGAAACACATCTTGCGCGCACAAAAGAAAACTGCACCAAGCAGTCTATTCATTTAAGAACGAAAATTCATGAAGCCTCAGGCTCGTTACCTGAAAGCGAGATCATTTCACTCAATGAAAAGTTAAATCGTTTTGAACTCCTGACTGACTCTTTGACCGCAACTCAAAAACGACTGCATATTCCGAAAGAACAATTAGAGCAACTCAAAACGCTACGCTTAAAAAAAATTACAGAATTTTCACCCGTGCATACTGAATATTGCAATGAAGTTAAGTTAGCATTATTGGCGGGCGGATTTAAAAGTGTTTCAAACGCAACCTTGTCGCAAGTTATGGCCTACTTTATCTCACTAGCACCTCTCAAAAAAACCAGACGAAAATTAAACCCTGATATCATTGCAACGATTGAAGATGCAGTGGCGCCCAATCTACCAAGCGAACTGAGGCAAACCATTTTAAACATTTTAACAAAACCCGATCTGTGGAAAATTTTAAAACTAAAACAACCCAGCCTCCCCGTTTCAATGGAACTTTATCCTGTATTAATTCGCTTGTTACGAGAGTTTGATAAATTCAGAGTTTCACATGCAGGATTAATTGCAGGCATTGAAAAATTAAAAGAAAGCATGAAGAGTCACGAGCAAAGCTTTACAAGCAGCATCCTAAACGCCCAAAACAATGAAGTATTAGATAGCGCCCTTATTGAGGCGTATCCTGCAGTCTCACCCCAAAAGAAAACAAGCCCTGATAACCTCACACTTGGCGCGTAAGGACTTGATGCGGAACCTAAGAATTAAGCACTACAATATGTTATAATGATAACCAGATCCCTGATGAGTTTATGAGGATATCATAATGCCAAAAGAAGAACTTCAATATACTCCAGAAGTTAGACGGGCTGAAGAGAAACTTCAAGCCGCTAAAGATCACCTTAAAAAAGTGGAACGTGATTTTGAAGAAAAATATCTATATGAAGAAAAAGTGAATGCTGCGTATGCCAAGGTGACAAATTTTGAAAAACTACACAACTTGGAATCGACTGCAGTTTCAAGAAAAGAGAGAAAAGGTGAGTCACTAACAAAGCACGAAGAAGAATATTTGACACTCATAGATGCATGGGTGGATTTATATCAAACTCAAAAACAAATGAAAAAAGAACACTTAAGCGGAGCCAGAGATAACATTAAAAAACTGGAAGAAGAGCTAGAAGGCCTGAAAAAAAAGGAAGAATCTTTATCTAACTGGGATAATTTTGAATATAATGAAAGCCTTGATAATCTGTTTCTAATAAATGGGTCCCCTCCCGTTCCCAGCATGAAAGGAATTGCACTTAAAAGCTATTTGTACTCTTTAAAAGATAAAGACCCAAATCAGCCACTAGTTTATGAAGGCATTGAAAGCGCACATCATCTTTACAGAGAAATGAATAAAACCCCTGTTGGTACCGAGGTTACCGTAATTTACGGAAAAGAAAACACAGCACATCGTGTATCAGAAAAATAATTAAAACAGAAAAGGGATTAACATTTATCGAAATCGATTCATTAAATCAAATGGGGGGCTCTAGAATAGGCGCATCAGAGCTCCCTGAACCACCTCCAGATATACAAGTCCAGCGCATCAAGCCAACGATCCCTCTGACGAGGCAGAATGACATGTTCTGCTGCTCTATTTATAGCATTAAAGATTCGAGAACACTTAAGGGCTTATCAGGAAATAGAAATGTTGAGGAAAAAATTAACGTAAAATTTCTCAAATTCACACAATCCCAGCGCTTTTTTAATTCTCCAAAAGTAAAAAATTTAAAACTACCGGCAAATCGAAAGAAGGAAACGCTATTTGAAATTTTTTCCAAGCACAAGGGAACCAGCCCTGAAGATAAAGACACAAATCAATATATTGAACACTTCTGGCAAAAATTTACTGAAGAAATAACTGACTTTGTAAAAAAAAGGAGAAAATCGGGAGAGCTTGATTTCAAAAGTCGAGCAATATGATGCATCTAAAATTACTGCTGACACCCTTGTGCAACGGTTTAAAGATCGCAAGAGAACAGGGAAAGAAATACAAACTGAAGAAGTGCAATCTCCAAAACCCAAAGGCACCAGATAAGTGGAGCATTGAAGCCCCCTCTCACACTTGTGATAAAGGGCTAGCACATTGCTAAATCAAACCATCCGGAATCACAGATTTCAAATCACCTGGAATTTTAGGCAAGTTAACATCCTCACCCATAGAACCCATAAAAAGTTCATTCACATATTGTAGATGCGGTGCTAAGGTTGACTCTTCCCAAGAAGCGGTGTCTTTGATTGGCGTATAGTGAACGAAATAAGCCAACACCATACAGACTAAAATCCCGCGAAGAAGACCAAAGGTTGCGCCCAACATTTTATTCACGACTGCCATCGGTGTCGCGTTAACCAATCGATTCACAATAAAGTTAACGATCATTCCGCCGACAACAACTGACATGAAGATTCCAGCAAAACTGACCGCGTAATAAAACGTATCAACAACCTTGCTTTCGCTTTCACTGGCTAGATCACCTGCAAAATGTTTTGAGGAAAAATACGCGATAACCAAAAACAGTAGCGAAATCGCCTGATGCGTTAAGCCTCGAAACATTCCCCATAGTGTCGAAATGATAATGATTGCATAAAATACGATATCAACTGTGCCTAAATCAGACATACGATTATAACTCCAGTGGATTAAAATGAACGATGATGCCTTTTATTTTTAACTCGGTTTCAACTTCTCCAAGTATTTCATCAGCGCTTGCGTGTGTGGCAACGGGCCCAACATAAATTCGGGTAACCGACTCATTGTTTTCAAATTCATCATACGTAAAGAATCGCATGTTATAGGTGCGTAACTGCTTTAGTAAACGCTCAGCATCCTCTTTCACTGTAAAGCTACCAAGCTGCACAACCCAGGCATCCGGCTTATCGATAGGTAAAGGTTCTTTTTGATCGGCTAACGGACTTGCGGACTCTTCCAAAGTCACCAAGGAATTATCGTAATTCACTTTATCCGGAAACGCAGGTGGGTCTACGGGTTTAACATAGTTTTGACCGCCAGAAGGCGCAAAAAGCATTGGACCAAAAATTGCAATCAACGCAACAATGACCAAGCCTTCAATGATGTGGTGCCTAAGCTTTCTTTCCATAGAATACAGCTCAATTTAATCCGTTTTAATGCGTGGCCCCTTTTGATTGGTCAACTTAGCAATGATGCCGGCGATCTTGTCGCGCATCTTGCTACGATTCACAATCATATCAATGTGTCCGTGTTTTAATAAAAATTCACTACGCTGAAAACCTTCAGGCAGTGGCTCACGAATTGTTTGCTCGATCACACGAGGACCTGCGAAACCAATAAGTGCATTGGGTTCTGCGATAATAATATCGCCCAGTGTTGCAAGACTTGCTGACACACCGCCCATTGTTGGATTTGTTAGTACCACAATAAAAGGAATGCCTTTTTCTTGCAGCTTAGCTAATACAGCGCTTGTTTTAGCCATTTGCATTAAAGAGAAAAGCCCCTCTTGCATGCGCGCACCACCACTTGCTGTAAAGCAGATTAAAGGAATAGATTTTTCTAAACTAACATTAGCTGCTTGAACAAAACGCTCGCCAACACCTGTGCTCATTGAGCCGCCGATAAAGCCAAATTCAAATGCGCATGCAACGCAATCGAGTCCGTGTAACTGACCCTGCATCACAATTAGCGCTTCAGTTTCACCGGTTTTTTTAATAGCCGCTGCTAACCTGTCTTTATATTTTTTGCTATCACGAAATTTTAAGTGATCAACAGCAATCACATCTTCTGCAATCGCAACGCGTTGGGATTCATCTAAGAAGGCTTCTAATCTATTTCGCGCCGTAATCGGCATGTGGAAATCACACTTAGGACATATTGATAAATTACGTTCGACTTCAGCACGGTAAAGGACTGCGTTACAGTCCGTGCATTTTGTCCACAAGCCTTCAGGAACCCCTTTCTTGGCGCCTGTCTCTGTTCGGATAACCGAGGGAAGTAAATTTTTTAACCAGCTCATAAGTTTGTATTCTTTCTACTCTAAAAAAATCATTGGATTCATTATATAGAATAATCCAGCAAAGATCAGCATCGAATTAACACTAGGTTGGCATCACGCAGCCAAAAGAGCCTGTTACAGGCAGATTGTAGCGGTCATCATAGACGATATTGGTCAAATAAAGCCCTTTTGGCCTAGCGGTCTTCGCCGAAACGGTTCTATCCTTCCCCTCAAGTATCTCAAGGGACCAATCGATATCGCGCTTACCCTCGCCGATAAGCATCAGCACACCGGCAATATTCCGAATCATATGGTGCAAGAATGCGTTAGCTGTAACGGTGATAACGATAAAATCGCCATCACGAACAACGTCCAGTGATTTGAGCGTTCTGATCGGACTGTGCGCTTGGCAACTCGAGGCACGGTAGGCATTAAAATCATGCGTGCCAATTAAGTGATTAGCGGCTGCTTGCATGCGTTTTTCATCCAGCGGCACACCGTGCCACGTGACGGTATCGGTAATAAACGGCGAGTGGATTTTTCGGTTACAAATATAGTATTTATATGTGCGCTCTAGCGCGTCAAATCTGGCATGAAACTCACCTGAGATTTCTTTCACCCAGATAATTCTCACATCATCTGGCAATTCAGAATTCCCACCCATCATCCAAGAGTAATCTGAACGTTTTGCATCGGTATCAAAGTGAATGACCTGACAAGTAGCATGCACGCCCGCATCTGTTCTGCCGGCACACACGACAGAAACCGGCTGATTAGCGACCTTCGATAAGACGCGCTCAACTTCAAATTGAACCGTTTTATCGTTGTTTGCTTGCTTTTGCCAGCCGCAATACGCAGCTCCTTGATATTTAAGCCCAATGGCAATGCGAGTCAATCTTGCTTCTCCTCTAATTTTTGACATATTATAGAGCAATGAACAAAAAAGACAAACCAAACGAAAGCTTTAGTGACGCGGTGAAAGGCGTTAAACGGATGACCAACGAGAAAGTCGTCCTGAAAGCGCCTGTAAAAAAACGCAAAACCCCACAGCATGACTATCATGAAGAAGATGCCCCAACCCCCACAGTTGAAAGTGCTGAAAAGCTTTTTTTCAAGAGCAAACCGCTACCTAATAAGCTCGTCAGGCAATTAAAACAAGGGAAGTTAAATCCCGAAGAATCAATCGATCTACATGGGATGACAACGCAACAAGCTTTAGAATATTTGGATGAATTTTTAAATGAATGTATCGAAAATGAATCATTTTGCGTGTGCATTATTCACGGGAAAGGCAGAAAGCAATCGCATAATCCCCCGTTGAAAAACGCCATCAATTGCGCGCTACGAGAAGATAATCGAATTATTGCGTTCGCTAGCGCCCCGCAAAACCATGGCGGCACAGGCGCTGTGTTGGCCTTACTTCACCAATAAACACCCACCCGTCGCCCCGGTCCATGGGAATAAAAGCTAGATCCCGGATCGAGCCCGACATGACGACGCGTTATTCAGAATCTAAACCCAAATTATCTTTCTTAAAAATGCGGTCCGCGCGATAGCTTGAACGCACCATTGGGCCAGAAGCCACTTCGAAGAAGCCTTTCTCTAATCCAACGTCACGGTAATATTTAAACTGCTCTGGGGTCACATATTCAATCACAGGAAGGTGATTCACGGTGGGCCTTAGGTATTGACCCAAGGTTAAGACATCAACACCAACAGACCGTAAATCATCCATGGTTTGAAGCACCTCTTCTTCTGTTTCACCCAAACCGAGCATTAGACTGGTTTTCGTGATGACCCCGGGCTTTGCGAGCTTGCTGTATTTAAGAAGACTAATCGTTTTCCAATAGCCCGCACGTGGATCCCTTACTGGATGCGTTAATCTTTCCACTGTTTCGACGTTTTGTGCAAACACATCAACACCACTTGCCAGCAAAGTATCAATGGCTGACGTCTCGCCTGAAAAATCAGGCGTTAATGCTTCCACTTTTGTTTTAGGCGATGCGACTTTTATCGCTTTAATAGAATCAGCATAATGCGCCGCGCCGCCGTCTGCCAAATCATCACGATCTACAGAGGTCAGCACCACATATTCTAAGTTCATGGTTTTAACCGTTTTAGCGGTTTTCTCAGGCTCATCGAGATCGAGCCAGCCACCCGGATTTCCGGTATCAACAGAACAAAATCGGCAAGCTCTGGTGCAGACGCTGCCCATGAGCATAATCGTCGCGGTACCATGGGACCAACATTCATTAATATTAGGACATTTAGCTTGTTCACAAACGGTTGCCAGCTCATGCTCAGTGACGAGCTCTTTAACGGCCGCATACTTTTCAGAGCGATCTAACTTGACCCTAAGCCAACTTGGCTTTCTCAAGGTTTCAGCTTCAGCATCGTGAAACTTGCTGTTAACACCATCTTTTACCGCAGAAAATCCTTGCGGCGTTTGGAATTTCGCCCCACTTTCAACAACGACAGGTATTTCCTTTAGCTTTGTGCTCATTTTTTGCCCTTCAATCTGTAGTGGATGGATTATATCATCATTAGCCGTAAAAAGGCCAAATAGGGGTCTAAAATCGAACTTTCAATGGGTTTACGGAATCAGTTAAGCAACTTGTCTAAATCAGCCTGACCCAAGATATCAACGCCAAGTTTTTCAGCCTTTGTGAGCTTGGAACCGGCCGCCTCGCCTGCGAGTAAAAAGTCAGTTTTAGCAGAAACACTGCCCGTCACTTTCGCACCTTTTTCAACGAGCGCTTCTTTAATGTCATCTCGCGACATACCGGTAAACGTGCCGGTAATCACAAACGTTTTACCGCTTAATGCGCCACCTTCTGATTTAGCTTTCGCTTTTGGCCAAACAATACCGTGCGCTAAAAGTTCTGCAATCACCTCTTGATTATGCGTTTCTTTAAAAAACGCAATCACATTAAATGCAACAATAGGACCCACGTCAGGCACCAGAAGCAAGACTTCTTCTTCGGCGCGACCTAGCTTATCTAAGCTGCCAAAGTGAGACGCTAAACTTTTAGCGGTGGTCTCACCCACCTCAGGAATGCCCAACCCAAAAACAAAACGCGCCAAACTCGTTTTCTTACACTTCTGAAGTGCGGAAATAATATTTTTAGCAGACTTCTCGCCCATGCGATCCAAATCCGATAACTGCTCGAGTGTCAGATTAAAAATATCAGAAACCGAATCAATTAAATCAGCGTCAACTAATTGCTCGACTAACTTATCACCAAACCCATCAATATTCATCGCCTTGCGAGAGGCGAAATGCTTAATATGCTCTTTGCGTTGCGCCGAACAAAACAAACCGCCGCTGCATTTTGCAACCGCGTCTTCTTCGTTTTGCTCAACGTGCGAACCACACACTGGGCAACTCGTGGGTAACACTATTTTTCTCGCGTTTTTCGGGCGTTTTTGGGTAACAACTCTTACCACCTCAGGAATCACATCTCCTGCGCGCCTGACAATCACGGTATCGTGGATACGAACATCTTTACGTTTAATTTCGTCCATGTTGTGCAGCGTTGCATTACTCAATGTGACGCCGCCAACAAATACGGGCTCTAATCTTGCTACCGGCGTGACGGCGCCTGTGCGGCCTACTTGAAATTCAACATCATTAATAATCGTTGATTCTTCTTGGGCTGGAAATTTATGTGCAATTGCCCAACGCGGTGCGCGTGACACAAAGCCAAGCTCTTCTTGTAACTCGATAGAATTCACTTTAAAAACAACACCATCGATTTCATAGGCGAGCTGCTCGCGTTTTTTGCCAATCGATTCATAATAACCAACGCATCCGTGAATGTTTTTGACGACTTTCGTTTCCGAGGTGACCTCAAAGCCCCACTCTTTCAATTGCATTAAAATACCAGAATGGGTATCAGGCACATCCGCACCTTCCACTCGTCCTAGCGAATAGGCAAACATAACCAAAGGCCGTTTAGCGGTAATCCTTGAGTCTAACTGTCGAAGACTGCCCGCGGCTGCGTTCCTAGGGTTAGCGAATACTTTTTCGCCATGCAATTCCGCTTTTTTGTTGAATTCATCAAAGCCCTTTTTAGGCATCGTCACCTCCCCTCGCACCTCAAGAATGCGGGGCAAGTCATCGCCACGAAGATGCAAAGGAATATTATTAATCGTGCGGACATTTTCAGTAACATTTTCACCAACTGATCCATCGCCACGTGTTGCTGCTTGTATTAAAATGCCGTTTTCATAAACAAGACTAATAGCCAAACCATCGAATTTAGGCTCACAAGCATATTCTATGCGTGAATGGTTATCTAACTTATCTTGGATACGTTTATTAAACGCTAACAGCTCTTCTTCAGTAAAGGCGTTTCCAAGAGACAGCATGGGAATTGCGTGCTCAACTTGAGTAAAGGCTTTTAAGGGCGGTGCGCCTACGCGCTGTGTGGGAGAGTCTTCTGTGAGCAGCTCAGGGAATTCTTCTTCAATCAATTGAAGCTCACGAAAAAGCCGATCATACTCAGCATCGAGTATGATCGGATCGTCTAAAACGTAATAGTGATAGTTGTGTTCATTTAATTCGTCGCGCAATTCATTCGCACGTTTCTTTTTGTCCGCCATAATACCCTTAAACTGTGGATGCAACCGTGTATCGATTATATAGCTGCTGGCGAATTCGTTCAATGGCTTCTGTTGTTAAAGGTGAGGTGCGCCCCTCATAAAGCGTTCCACCCAAATCATCCGCCAATTGCATCGCAGTTTCGAGCATCAAATCAAATGTTGCGACAGGATCTTCCGCTTTTTCCATTTGCGCGAATAAGGTTAAACCTGGCGTAAAGAACTCTCCCATATTGTCTATATCAAATGTGCCAGGATGCGTAATAGAAGCTACATTAAACAACACATCACCACCACCATCAATATTAAAATGGCGCTGGAAGATTTTCATGGTTCCAAAATGAAGGTGCGCGCCGGTTAAGGCTTGCAGCAAGTCATAAGAACCGTAACCATGATCATTGGGGGCATAAAGATTAAGAATAATAAGTGACGTTTGATTGATATCATCAACGCGGACTGTCTGAGACTTTCCAATTCGCTTCATGCCAAGGGTTTTAGATAAGCTAAATTTGGAACGCTCAAATGGCATAACATAATCAGCTTCCTGCCTATTTTTGTAATGCTTCCAAGACAAATAACCCGCTACCGCAATTGCTAGAACCGAAAAAATTAATAAAACATCCATGTTAGTATCTCCCTATACTTTATACCTCAGCCATTGCCACCGCTTCGTCAATATCAACCGCTACTAAACGTGAAACACCCGGCTCTTGCATGGTGACACCCACAAGCTGCTCTGACATTTCTATAGCCACTTTATTATGACTAATAAACATAAATTGAACCATGCTCTTCATATCTTTCACAAGATTACAGAAACGGGCAACGTTTGCATCATCTAGTGGCGCGTCCACCTCATCAAGAATACAAAAGGGTGATGGATTCAATTTAAAGATAGAGAACACCAACGAAATTGCTGTTAACGCCTTTTCACCACCAGACAATAAATGAATTGTACTGTTACGCTTACCCGGCGGTTGAGCCATAACGGTGACACCCGTACTCAATAAATCATCGCCGGTCAACTCGAGATAAGCTGAACCACCACCAAAAATTTTGGGGAATAACTCTTTAAATGACTCATTGACGGTATCGTAGGTTTGTTTAAAGCGGTCTTTAGTTTCTTTGTCGATTTTAGCAATTGCTGTTTCCAGCGTATCAAGCGCCTCTTCAAGATCCGAAAGCTGCACATCCAGATATTTTTTACGCTCAGCTTGCGCGTCATACTCTTCAATTGCGGCTAAATTAATTGCGCCCAAACGTGAAATGCGACGCTCCATCAGCTCGAGCTCAGACTCCCATGTTTTAGCGTCATTTTCTTCTGGCATATCTTTATTGATATCTTCCAGCGTGATCTCCATTTCTTGGAGTTTCTCGAGGATTGTTTGCTTTCTCACTTTGAGAGACTGCAATGACAGACGCTGTTCCTCAACCGCGTTTCTATCTCTTTCAATATCGCGCTCAACGGATTGACGCTGGGTTTCTAGCTCACGAATTTGTGCTTCAATATTTTGAAGCTTGCTGCGCGCAGCACCCATCTCTTCTTCAACGGCGAGACGCTTTTGAAGGAAGGATTCTAATTCAGTTTCAAAGCCTGGAATGGGGTTTTTATCTCCGTCCAGCTGATCTGATAACTGCACACGTCGAGTGTTCAAGCTTTCTAAGCGATCAGATAAACGTTCGATACCTTGCTTTAAACCGCCAAGTTGGCTTTGATTTGTTTGAACACGCAAGTCAGCTTCGTGGGAGGCTTGCCTGTTCTCTTCAAGCATGGATTTAAAGCGAGAGACTTCATCGCGGTACGTTTCTTTGCGCTGCAGCAAAGCTTGGCGATCGCTGTCACTGTCTTTGATTGCGCTCATGGCCAAATCCCAGGTCGATTTCGCAGAGACCATTTTCTCCTGAGATTGATCAATCACTTGCTGGCATGAAGATTTTTCATTGCTCAACTCAGAAATTCTATCGTTCATCGCGGTTAATCGCGCAGCTTTTACTTTGCGTGCTGCAGCAACGTCTGCGAGCTCAGAACTTTTAGCATTCACATTCTTTTGCATTTGTTCGCGATCAGACTCTAAGGTTGATAACTTTTCAGTAGCTGCCTGTCGCGCCGCTTCTAAATCTGCAACTTGTTTATTGACGTCTTCAATGTCAGTGGCGACTTGGTTCAATTCTTTCTCGCGCGCGATCACGCCCGATTTATCTGATGATTTACGCGTGACTCGCAACCAGGCCTTGCTTAACCAGATGCCATCTGG
>DKOI01000053.1:13963-32440 GCA_002469885.1 Legionellales bacterium UBA7366
GTTACCTTGCTTCCAAGGAAGTCATGACCTGCGTTAGAAGAAGGTCCTTTCTGTAAGATTGTCACGTTAGCGTCGTGCAAGCCGTCAATTTGATTAACGACATCCTCAACGTCATTCACACAAACCGCTTCTAAGTAGCTGCCTAACACCGTTTCAACGGCAGCAGACCACTTATCTTCAACTTGCATGCTTTGAACGAGACGAGGCTGAGAGTCGAGCGACTTTTCTTGCAGCCAATTTGAAACCACATTATCTGATTTACCCATTGCGGCTTTTTGCAATGTTTCAAGAGAAGCTTGTTTTGCCGCCAGGGTTTGCAAGTTACGTTTTGCTGTTTGCAATTCGTTTAATACAGATTGATTACCTTCTCGGGCTTCGGCAATACTGGCTTTAAAGTCTCGCAGTTCAGATTCTGCGTTTGAAAACTCAGATTGCTTTTGCACCAAAGACTCTTCTAGCTCCGCGATTGTGGCCTCAATTGCAGCGGTGTCAAATTTTTGAAGCTCATCTTCAAATCGCGTGATCTTGTCACGATTCACTTTCACTTGATTTTCGAGGTGTTGGATTTTTGTCTGAGACACCTCTGCTTTTTGAGTATTAGAATGCGCTTCATTATTAAAAACATCCCATTCACGCTGCCAAGATTGCATTTGTGTTTCAGCCGTTGATAATCCAGAGCGTGCTTCAGATAGTGCGGCTTTAGCCTGCTCTAGCAACGGGGTCAGTTCTGCGATTTCATTTTGGAGCTCAACGATTAAATCGTTGTCTTCAGCTAAACTGTCATTGTTTTTATCGAAGTCTTGTACGACTTGATCAAAGTCACGCTGGAGTTGGTCACGCTTTTCTCTCTCATGACTGATAGATTGTTCTAAGCGGGTGATTTCATGCCCCACACCGTAGAAACGTTTTTGCACTTCGTTAAACGTATCAGAAGCTTCGATGTGCCCTTCACGATTATTCTCAAGATCAGTGTTAGCGCGCTGTAATTTAGCGTGCTGCTCAGCTTGAAGGGTTTCTAGCTCACGCAGGCGGACGGTAAACACTTCAGAGTCAGCATCGATTTCACGGATTCTTATCGCCTGGAGTTGCGCTCGAAGCACTCTTTCTTGAGCTTTAAATTCTTTAAACTTTTCTGCTGCTTGCGCCTGTCTTTCCAAGCGCTCTAATTGTTTATGCAGTTCATCGCGAATATCAGTAACACGCGCAACGTTTTCACGGGTGTGGCGAATACGATTTTCTGTTTCGCGTCTACGCTCTTTGTATTTGGAGATGCCGGCGGCTTCCTCGATGAAGATTCTGAGGTCATCGGGTTTGGCTTCAATGAAGCGAGAAATCATGCCTTGTTCGATGATGGAATAGCTGCGGGGGCCTAAGCCGGTTCCGAGGAAAATGCCGGTGATGTCGCGACGTCTGCATCGGACGCCGTTTAGGAAGTATGTGGATTGCGCTTCGCGGTTAACGAGGCGTTTAATTGAGATTTCGGAGTAGCCTGCGTATTCGCCGGCGATCGTGCCGTCAGAGTTATCAAACAGGAGCTCCACTGTCGCTTGTCCGACAGGTTTTCGGGTTGCAGCGCCATTAAAGATGACGTCCGTCATGGAGTCGCCACGCAATGTTTTGGCGGATGATTCACCCATCACCCAGCGAACCGCATCGATGATATTGGATTTACCACAGCCATTCGGACCGACAATACCCACCAAATCGCCTCGCAATTCGACAGTGGTTGGGTCTACAAATGATTTAAATCCGCAAAGCTTGATCTTACTTAAACGCATAGGGTTCCTTACCTTCTCCATATGGTATATTGCGCAAAGTTTATACTCGCGCTTACAACACCTATATATTGTATAGATTTGATCAAAATATTCAATATTTAGTGGGTAAAAAGCGTAATTGTCTATATTCCTACTATCCGATAACTCACTGATAACCCTAAAACCGAGCGAACAACCCCACTTAGCCACAATCAAGGGTCAGATACACATCGTAAATAAGCCAGATTTGCCCACAACCAGGGGCTGATAGAAAACTCGTTAACTAGATAAGCAGCCCTTAATACTTCCTTAAGCTTAGTTTGATATCATTAAGGTAAATCAAATGCTGGAGTCAAATATGTCAAACAAGCTAAGACAATTACTTAACAAACTGTCTGGGAATTACACCTTACGCAGTCAGCTAAACGCCAAAGCTGAATACCTGCGTGTGGAGCAAGGCATATGCGGTTATCTTCACCAAATCCAATATGAACAAGATGCTAAGCGTTTTGTACAGCTCTATCTTGAGCAACGAGAAGAGATCCTAGAAGCAAGAGCGCATGGCCATGTACCAACGCCAATGCCAGCACCAACTTACGACCCAACACACACTACCTCAGCCACCCTGCTTGGCAACGGACTTTATGCCGACCTAATGCTTGTCTACATCGCCCTAGTGCGCGATTTAGGCAGCACAGTGACGGCAATGCAGATCACCTATGACGCCGCTTATACGTCGATCGCTAGCGTCTTCCAGCAGCACAATATTCAATTCTTACCTGATGCGACTGGCACAACCATGAATGCCAGCCAAGCTACCACTCTGTTATTGGATATGACGTATCGCAACATCGTGAGCAAACTGTTTATTGAACATATTCGTCCGCATATCGGCAGACAAACATCGCACGAACAGATCGACGCCCTGTTGCCGAGACAACAGATCAGTGACAATATTGGCAATATCATCCAACAGTTTAGATCGCAGCACGATCACAGAATGTCTGGCACAAGTGATGCGTTTTATGAACAGCTCTGCGCACCTTTACAACCGTTTTCTTGCGAAACACTGCACCATTGCGCTGCAGAGCATATCAAGCTTTTAAAGCTCGACAATGTGGTTCAAAAGATTCAGACGGTTAATGATAAACCGATGAGCCTACCTAAAACACCTAGGCTAGATGACTGCTTCAAAAATCCATCGCTTCACGCTGCTTATCGCAGGGATGAGGAGGAAGAGACGGCTTATCAGACACCAAGACCGGATGGTTTTGTTAGCTAGCCTGCAAGTAAGCAGGCTTAGTTTACTATAATGGACCCCGGCTCGGGGGCCGGGGCGACGGATGAGCGCGCCAATCAACATTGCATCCCAGCCCCGCTTCACGCTAAACTACCCTCATGAAAACATTAGAACGTGTTGTTTTTGCGATCAGCCAGGGCATGTCCCACAGGGCCGAACTGCATAACATTCGACAAAACGCCACGCGCACCTTAGGCGACATACATTTAACACGCTTAAAGCATAACGGCATCGAGTCTCTCATTTTTGACTATGACGGCATACTTGCCTCTCACGGCAAACCCGAGCCGGACGAAAAAGGCCTCGCTTTACTAAAAACAGCCGAGACCCTGTTTGAACATGTTTTCATTCTTTCAAACAAGCCAAACGAAACAAGACAAACCTATTTTGCGACGCATTTTCCCAATATTGACTTCATCGTAGCCAAACAAAAAAAACCCTACCCTGATGGAATCAATGAAATTCTAGCTAAAACAAATATCCCTGCTGAAAACACGTGTTTAATCGACGACAGATTAACCACCGGATGTTTAGCCGCCGTATTAACTAACATTCAAATTATTTACATCTTAAAACCGACAACAGATTATTCTTACGATTTTATCAACGAATCTCTTTTTGAAATCATTCGAAAAATAGAACGGCTACTCTTCTGAGAACCTCATGAAAAAAACAGCCGTCATACTTGCCAATCTAGGATCACCAACCACATTAACAAAACGTGATATACGCTTATTTTTGAGAGATTTCTTATCAGACCGTCTTGCTATTGAGTTGCCAAGAGATCTTTGACTCCAACCTTATACTTTGTCATTTTTCCGAGATATACTAAAGAATAAACACCTATTGGAACTAGCACGGAAAATCACAGATTTTGTTATTTTAATTTCATGGTGCACCAGTTAAAATGCTCGATGATGGTGATCAATGTTTAATGCGCCGCCAAAAAACAGTCGGAGCAATTCAAGAAAAACTGTAACCCAACTCAAATTAATACAAAATAGCCTTTCGATCTCGGTTTGGTAAAGCCAAATAGCTAGACTTTACTGCAGCCAAACACTAGAAAAGCCACCACAAGAAGGTGTTAAATCCGTTGACATTTTTACCCTGGCTTTGCTGTCGACTGCCTAGAAACTTTATTTGAAATCACGCAAGAAAACAAAGAGACCTTTCAATCTTCAGGTGGCGAAACGCTAAATTACATTCCCGCCTTAAATGATTCCGATTTACACGTGAATAGTTTGCATCAGACATTGCAGGATAGACCCAGTTCCATTACTCTTAATATAGGACACAAGCAAAGAGACTCAATGGATTTTGTCACAAAGAAAGCGACAGACACTTAAAAATCATAAAACCGAATCAGCGCTAGTGAATGGCCGCATTTTTATTGTAGGCGTTTTTATTCTCGTGCTTTTGTCACTGCTAATCACAAGACTTGCCTACCTTCAAATCGTCAAATACGACATGTATGAAGCACTCTCAAACAAAAACCAAATTGATGTTAAGCCCACCCCACCCGCTCGAGGCTTAATCTACGACAGAAATGGGCTGGTTTTAGCGCGCAATCTACCCGTTTACAGTTTAGAGGTCACGCCAAGCTCTGCCGTTAATTTATGGAAATCAATAGACGAAATCAAAAAAATCATTCCAATAACCGACACGGACATTAAACAATTTAAGCGCCAAGCAAAGCAACACAGGCGCTTTGTTGAAATCCCACTGAAGTTGCGACTCACCGAAGAACAAGCCGCAGCATTTTCAGTCAATCAATACCGATTTAAAGGATTTAATATTCGAGCGCGCCTCATCCGCGACTATCCTTACGGCGAAGCGTTTGCGCACATCATAGGGCATGTTGGCAGGATCAATGAGTCAGAGCTAGCTAAAATCGACAAAACCAATTACAGCGCCAATAACTATATTGGCAAGGTGGGTCTTGAAAAATATTACGAACAGCAGCTTCATGGTAAAGTGGGTTATGAAACGTTAGAAGTTAATGCGAGCGGTAAAAAAGTTCGCTCGCTCGATAGCGTTTCACCTGTTAGCGGTGACAACCTTTATTTGACCATTGATAGCAAGCTGCAACTCAAAGCGCAAGAAATTCTAGCCGACTTTCGCGGTTCGGTTGTTGTTATCGATCCTAACAACGGCGAAATCCTCGCGATGGCTAGCAACCCGAGCTACAACCCCAACTTATTCGTCACCGGCATTAGCTCGAAAGACTATCAAGACTTACAAAACAGTGATGATAAACCCCTCTACAATCGCGCCATACGCGGCCTCTACCCAATTGGCTCAACGATCAAACCGTTTATCGCGTTAAGCGCGCTCGATAACAAGGTAATGACGGCCACTGAAACGATTGAAGACCCGGGGTGGTACAAGCTCCCAGGAAACAATCACATATTTCACGACTGGAAACACACCGGCCATGGAACTGTTGACATGCGAAAAGCGATTGCCGTCTCATGTGATACCTATTTTTATGAAATGGCGAGAAGACTGGGCATTGAGCGAATCGACAGCATTCTACAATCGTTTGGTTTTGGACAGCTCACACATGTTGACATGGGCGAGGAATTGTCCGGCAACATTCCAACACCGGCTTGGAAGGAAAAAACCCACGGATCAAAGTGGTATCAAGGCGACACCATTTTAACCGGGATCGGCCAGAGCTACGTTCAAATCACCCCACTCAACCTTGCCTCAGATGTTGCAGGGCTCTCAATGCGGGGTCAGCGTTATCGACCACACTTGCTCACCGCAATCACCGACAGTGAAGATGAGAAGCTGACTATCAATAAAGTGCCGCTCCCGCCTGTTGTTTTAGATAAAAAAGAAAACTGGGATATCGTTATACAAGGGATGAAAGATGTGATTGACGCAACTTATGGTTACCATTTTCGATTTGGAAAGAAACCGTCTTACACCGTGGCGGGGAAAACAGGAACCGCGCAAGTCGTCAGCCTTAAAAATGCCAAGAAAGGGCATGCTAAAATTCCTGAAAAATTTAGAGACCACTCACTGTTTATTGGATTTGCGCCGGTCGATCACCCCAAAATGGCAGTTGCTGTCATTGTGGAAAACAATCCGCAAGCGGCGACTATGGCGAGAAAGATGATGGATTACTACTTACTAAAAGAAGGCAAGCTGAATGAATCTCAAGCATAGACTTCGAAATCAATACAGGCGTCGCAATAGCGGCACACAGTATCGAAATTTTTTGCAGATCATCCATATTGATCTGCCTTTGCTTTTCTTGCTTATCAGCTTAACGTGCGCCGGATTTTTTATATTATACAGTGCTGGGAATGAAAATTTCTCACTTGTTCAACGACAAATCTTTCATATCGGACTCGCTTTCTTGGTGATGTTTGTTTTTGCGCAAATACCCCCTGAAACTTACAAACGATACTCAATGTGGTTTTATTTGTTTTTTCTCTTGCTGTTGATCTATGTTTTAGTCCTCGGGCATATTAACAAAGGTGCGCAACGCTGGATTCACTTAGGCCCACTTAACTTACAGCCCTCTGAATTATTAAAAATAGCGATCCCCATGTTTGTTGCCGCACGGTTTTCCTCAATTTCACTCCCGCCGAGCATGAAGGATTTGGCAATCGCCTCGCTCATCATTATTGTGCCTGTATTACTAACAGCTAAACAACCTGACTTAGGCACGGCTATTCTATTGGCTATCGCCGGGTTTTCAGTTTTGTTTTTAGCGGGCCTACCGTTTCGCATCATCACTATCTTAGCTTTTATTGCCTTGGTTGCCGCGCCATTGCTGTGGCACCACATGCATGATTACCAGCAACAACGCGTACTCACCTTTCTGAACCCAGAGGCCGACCCTTTAGGCAAAGGTTATCACATTATTCAATCGAAAATCGCGATTGGCTCTGGCGGAATTTTTGGCAAAGGTTGGTTATTAGGAACTCAAGCGCACTTACACTTTCTGCCCGAGAACACCACCGACTTTATTTTCGGCGTCTGGGGCGAAGAGTTTGGACTTGTTGGTAGCATCGCACTGATCTTACTTTACCTCACCATTCTATTACGCTCTTTTTACATCGCTGTTGAGGCGCAAGACACCTTCACCCGCTTATTGGCAGGCAGTTTAACCCTGACCTTCTTCTTTTCTTTCTTTATTAACATGGGCATGGTGACAGGCATATTACCCGTTGTAGGAATCCCATTACCCTTAATTAGTTACGGCGGCACCTCCATGGTGACTATGCTGGCAAATTTTGGTATTCTAATGTCAATACACACGCATCGTAAATTATTGAGAACCTAAAGGATGGAACCTATGAGATCAATTCGATTGAGTCTATGCAGCATTATTCTTTTTGCGACGTGTTTTCAAACTGTATTTGCAACCTCATCTATAAATTCTGCGTTTCTCAAGCGGCATGAAGTCCAGGTATTCATTGACGAAATGGTGTCGCAACACGGATTTAAGCGCAAAGATTTATCTGACATTTTTATGCAGGTTACATTCCCAAAGCAAGTTATTAAAAAATCAAACAAGCCTGCTGAAGCCATGACGTGGGAACGCTACAAAAGCATTGTTGTATCAGACCGAAAAGTCAAAGGCGGCATTGCGTTTTGGAAAAAATACAAAAAAGATTTGGTGCGCGCTCACAAAAAATACGGTGTGCCCATTGAGGTAATCGTGGCGACCATTGGCGTTGAAAGTGCGTATGGTCAAAACACAGGAAAATATCGCGTTATCGATTCATTAACCAATTTAGCATTCAATTATCCGCGACGTGAAAAGTTTTTTAAAAGTGAGCTTAAAGAGTATTTATTGCTAACAAAAGAAATGAAGCTTGATCCGTTAGAGCTAATGGGTTCTTATGCAGGCGCCATTGGGCAACCCCAGTTTATGCCGAGTAGCTACAGGCGTTACGCTGTTGATTTCTCCGGAAAACATTATATCGACCTCGTTCATAACGAAGTCGATGTTATTGGCAGCATTGGCAACTTCTATAACCGACACGGTTGGCATAGAGGCGATCCTATCGCTTCTCCTGCGGGCATTTCTGGGAACCAGTTCTATAAAGCAATGAGCAGTTCGCGTCACCCTAAGCTTACACTGAGCGACCTGCAGCACTATGGCGTCATACCCGAGAAACATTACTTCAACAATTATAAAGCCAATCTCATATCACTAAAAATCAATAAGATAGATAACTTCTGGGTGACTTTTGACAATTTTTATGCTATAAAGAGATATAATCCTAGCACTTATTATGCGATGGCAATCTTTCAGTTATCGCAGAAGATAAAGAAAGGATACGAATCAACAGCTTAGTCTCTAGGGGGGGGCCATGACAAAGCGTGTTACCTCACATACAGAAATTTACCCACCTGTAACACTCCCCAGAGCGTTCATTAAAGAGTATAGAATCCAAGAATCGCCTTTGCGAAAAGAATTCGATAAATATATTTTGCTGAATGAAAAACAAAAGCGAATGGCGACCACACTGAAAAAACAATCTTGGCTAGACAATGAAAACGAAGGCCTCATCCATGCTGACGTTCGCTCTTTTCTCGATGGAAAATTCAAATTCATGCCCACCGATAAACTATTATTGCTTGGAGACAATTATTTCAATCTCGCAAGCGCAATCGAATCTATTGTAATGAAACGTTCAGCCTTTTTGGATGATCGAAACAAGCATTACAAACAAATGATTTTAGAGCAAGTTAGCGTCACCAATGAGATGCGGCAAATCAGCGAGGGCTCTAAACATACCATTCAATTGAATGATGAATTCGAAAGTGTTGATGACACGCATATTGGTCATATTGTTTGTGGAATACTGGATAGATTTGCGATGAAGTTTAAAGCCGATGATTGTAATGAATGGAAGAAAAATGATGGGTGCCCGGAGCACTTAATTGCCGAGTTTCAACAAACCATTGAAAAAGAAGTCATTGGAAAAATCCAGGATAACTTCATTAACACAGAAAAGTATACTGATAGTTTGATCAAAGTCTTTAAAGAAATCGCTGGGAAGCGTGTCATGCAAATTTGCCAGTTAAAAGCGAGCGATTATAAGCTTGCTGAAATTGACAATGAGTTTAATTCGACAATAACTCAAATTAAAGACGTTGTTGATAGCATGGGGTTAGAAATGCGAAATTGCCAGCCCGCAGAGGCTGCCAAAAACGCATACACGCATGAGCATAGGCAAGGCGCATCAAAAGAATGGAAGCCGCCTACGCCAAAAAAATAGAGCTAAAAGAACGTCACACGCCCGCTTACCCCAATCTCAGAGCCGAGAGCCGTTAAAGAATTGAGTTTCGCTATTTAACCCCATCAATAATCGCCTGAAAATAGACCGGCGTTTCTGGACGATCATACCAAGCCAGTAGCGGCTTATCCTCGAAGGTATGGCTTTTATTCATCGCAATTAAATCACCTGATTTTATATAGGGTGCCGCAAATTCTTTTGATAAAATACTGTAGCCCAACCCTTTTGAAATCACCATTGCCATTGATTCAGTTTGATTCACAAAGTATCTATCTGGCAAAACCAAATCAAACAAATCATATTTTTTTAGATAGCCAAATGTCATTTCATCTGTCGGCTCATAGTCAACAATGCGCTCTGTTTTAATCACGTCTTTCAATCTTCGCCCCTTCCATCTTGAAGAACAAACCAAAATATAGGACTCAGGCTTTAAAGATTTTGTTTTCATTTCAGCGGCAATTTGGTTTTCTTTAATAACCGCAAACTGTGTTTTCCCTGAACGCAGCAACTGATGGCGATTTTCAGCGTCACAAATATCAAAACGCAAAAGTAAGTTGGGAAATCTCTCCATCACAGGCAACATTGCAGGCAAGATGCGTGATCGCATAATACTGCTGGGACCTGAGATGCAAAGTGAAATAACAGACTGTACACCAGCACCGCTAATTTTAGACAGCGCCTCACCCTCTAAATCCATAGCCGCAGTACAATAACGTAACAACGCTTCACCCTCAGGAGTTAAGATCATTCCTCGTCTTGAGCGAACGAATAGCGTGGTTTTTAGATGAGCTTCTAAGTTCCTTAATCGTTGCGTGACGGCAGTTTGAGTGATATGCAAAATGCTCGCTGCTGCATGCACTGTTTTAGCGTTAACAATCGCAACAAATGCTTCTAATTGAGGACTTAATAGACTCATGACTTGACCTAGCTTTACAATTGATTCAATATTAACAACATTGTAAATCGAGGCGAACCCGAGGGTCAATCATAAGTGAAATTATTTAACGCAATTATAATTGTGTTGACGACAGTGATACTTATCAGTTGTGCACACACCTCACACAAAGACGGCCCACCTGTACACGACATTGATGTTTCTCGAATCCCTAACGCCACCCCTCATGTCGAACCTAAAAGCAAATACGGCAATCCAAACTCTTACGTTGTCAAAGGAAAACGCTATTACCCTAAAAAATCAAGTGTAGGCTTTAAAGAAACGGGAATGGCTTCATGGTATGGCACACGCTTTGATAAAAAGCTCACATCAAGCCGTGAACCCTATGATATGTTTGGAATGACTGCGGCACACAAAACATTACCACTACCCACCTATTTAAAAGTGACTAATCTAGAAAATGGCAGGCAAGTTATTGTTAAGGTTAACGACCGAGGCCCTTTTTATGACGATCGCATAATTGACCTCTCATACACAGCCGCAAAAAAACTGGGGGTCTATCCTAAAGGAACGGCCAAAGTTAAGATCGAGGCAATTGATCCCCAAAAAAAAACTACTGCAAAGGCGAAAAAATCACACACATTTTACATACAAGCAGGCGCATTTAAATCCCTCGATCATGCAAGAAAATTCAGAGGACAACTTAACGCATTAACCGGTTACAATGTAAAAATACGAAAAACAAAAAGCGATGGCGGCCCATGGTATCTTGTTCAAGTAGGCCCAATTGATGGCGTTAAAGAAGCGCACAACACAACCGCTAGGTTGGAAAAAAATCATGTTGTTGATACCATTTTGTTACGCAGATAAAAGCTCGGGGCGATATATACCTCTTTTAAAACAACATCATCATTGATATACTTCGGAAAATTAACTATAAAAACGAGGATGTTAATATGCACAGGAATTTAATGACTACCGCTGATCAAAATGCAACTTCTACTCTCCAAATAACCATACCTGAAAAAAAAGAATCGGGCGCCATTCAAACAGACAACCCTTTTTCAAGCTTCATTAAAGACTTACCTTACGACTCCAAAGGCGCAACAATCTTCCGACCAATGATAAGAAAGCTTATCGGAGCGCTAGTCAATCAAGGCATGATTGAAACAGAAACCTATAAATATTTTTCTAACCTTTTAGATATAAATGATGATGCCCTTCTAAAGAAAATGGAACAATGGACAGTCGTGATAATATCAACCGAACTGTGGATTGACTCCGCTGACAAATCACAAGGTAAACACATTGGTTTAAAGCTAAAGTTAGATGACAATTCAACACTCGACCTCTTACACTTAAAAGAGTTTTTAAACTTAAGGACAGATGAGGCATCCTTTTTAGGCCGCCAAATTAAATCAGTAATAAGCACCCATTTTGTAGAGAAAAGGACACAAGGGGAGACAGTTGTATTCTCCAAACCTTTAAGTGAAGCTAAGACACCAAACAATAGCCTTAGCGAAAAAAACAATATTAACGCTAACAAGTTTCTCTATCAGTGCCTATTACGCTGGTATCAAAAAGAATCCCCGCTAAGCCCTGAAAATGTTAGATTACATACTCCGACCTCCCTCCAGGTTAGATACTTTCTTTACTTGTTCGATGCGCCAGAAAAAAACTTAGTTGAAAAAACAGATTACCAACCCACAAGCCCACACATTCACATCTCACCGGAGCACGAAAGACACTTCCTTTTTGAAGGATTCCGAAAACCAAAAGAAGTGAAACATCAACTTTCCGAGCTAGGACGACACTTAAGCACAAAAGAATCACTGCTTTCACACTTTCTATCACGCAAAGCTAAAACCTCAGGCCCAACAGCCACCGCCATAACACTCACAGCATCGATAGCAATCGCACAAGCGAGAGAATCCGTTATTCCATCATGGGGTAAAAAAGCCATGGCTGCATGCGCCCTGCTTTTTAGCGGCGCATGGTTATACAGCAAAGCAGCGGAACTCAGGCGCATTTCCTCATCTCAGCCAAACACAAAAGAAAGCAACGAGGACACTCAAGCGATGGCGCATCACAAAAGCCCCTAGCTGGCCAGGCAGCCTAGGTGTCAAGTCTTAACATTTGACACCTAAGGATTAACCAAAGGAAAGCGGGAGGATTTGACTCCAGCCCCAGATTTTAGTGTCTAAGTTTATAGGTCACGCTGTCTTCTCCATTGACAAGGTCTCTATGAGGCAGATTAAACTTATCTTTAAACATCTTTACGTAACCTGCTGCGCTTGTTATTTTGCCGCGCGCTAAAGGTAAAAATGATACATGCGTATGGATATAGATATAACCCAGACTTACTACCCTCACCAAAGATCAACCCCAGACACTCTCATCTCGATAAAACACCCTAGCAGCGTTGCCGCACAAGCAAACAAAACGCTTAGGAGCGAAACCTAAACAGCGATTCACCAGGGCTTAATTAAATGGTGTTAGGATACACGCATTGATTTGGATCTTGAGCTTCGCAAATATAAAGCTCTTCATCATATGCTTTATACCAATTAGCATCATCAGAATCAGGATGAGCGACTTGATTTGTATACAGCAGATCAACCTCTTCTTTAGACAAGCCGCCTAGATTAAAACTGTAGACACAGATTGGACGCTGATTGTATGTATCGACATCCCACCAGGTGTCAAAAAAATAGAGCGTTCTATCGGCAGTCAATTCAGTTGGAACGTATGGAATATGCCAATTTGAATCAGCTGTGTTTAGAGTCCAGCCTTTAGTCTCTGAATAAGCCAGGTCTTTGGCCTGCGGGCAGGTTAGCGCTAAAGCGCTCTGAACAAAAACACCCGTTAATATAAAAGCAGCAAGCATAAGCTTTAATCGTGACATTTTATATAACCTCTTTTTCTTAATTATTATAGCACGGCTCTAGCCCCCGCTCCACCCACTTCTAACAATGACGCAACTTAGGAATATTTTTCAAACTGGGTTGTCGAGCTCTCAATCTTGACAAGCCAACCGCCGCACAAAGCGTGTTCAGATACCAAGGCCTGACGCCGTCATAATTCATGGCCTATAGGTCAACCCCAAGCACTCTCATTGCAACAAGATACCCAAGTAGAGTTGCGAATAAGCATACAAAAATGTTGGTGATGATGTTGATAAAACCAAGCGCATATTGCCCATCAAACATCAGACGAAAGGTATCCATCGAAAACGTAGAGAACGTGGTGAAACCGCCTAACAAACCTACTAACACGAACCCTGCCAGAGGTGCGTTATATTGCGGTATTTTATTAAGAATTAAAATCGCCAAAAAACCCATTAAAAAAGAACCGATGACGTTCACTGCTAACGTGCCGTACGGAAATTCTTTTCCTAACAAATCCACAAAACCATTGGACACTAAAAAACGAAAAATAGAGCCCAGCGCGCCGCCAAGTGCAATTGCTAAAATTTCATAGAACATACACATATCCTTATGCGTCAAGTTTTTCCAAAAACGCTAACTTCTCTTGAATTTTTTTCTCAAGACCTCTATGCGTTGGGTGATAATATTTTCTGCCTTTCATAGCTTCAGGAAAATAGTTTTCACCTGCTGCATAAGCATGAGGCTCATCGTGCGCATAGCGATACGTTTTTCCGTAACCTAGCTGTTTCATTAATTTTGTCGGTGCATTACGCAAATGAACAGGAATTTCTTGTGAACCAAAATTCTTAGCATCCTGCATTGCCTTACCGTAAGCCACATACACCGCGTTACTCTTTGCGGCAACCGCAATATAAGTGATCGCCTGAGCTATCGCCAATTCGCCCTCAGGACTTCCCAGGCGCTCTTGAACGTCCCACGCATTCAACGCCACCTCTAACGCTCGCGGATCAGCGTTACCCACCTCTTCTGAGGCCATACGGACAACACGGCGCGCGATATAGAGCGGATCACACCCACCGTCGAGCATTCGACAAAACCAATAAAGTGACGCATCGGGGTCTGACCCCCTCACTGATTTATGCAACGCTGAAATTTGATCGTAAAAAGCCTCACCGCCCTTATCAAATCGTCTCACACTTTGCTGCAACACCGCCTCTAAAACATCTTTAGTCACAACCAACTGATCGCCTGAGCTTTCAGAAAAATCACTGACAATTTCTAACAAGTTTAAAACAGTACGTGCATCACCATCAGCCGCGCTGGCTAACATTTCACGTAAAGGCTGCGGAAAATCGATATTCAAACTTCCCAAACCGCGCTCAACATCTTTCAACGTCACGTCGATTAACTGCAAAATATTTTCTTCAGTCAACGTTTTTAACACATACACCCGAGCACGAGACAACAACGCGTTATTCAATTCAAAAGAAGGATTTTCTGTGGTGGCGCCAATCAACGTGACAGTACCGTCTTCAACATACGGCAAAAAAGCATCTTGCTGGGATTTGTTAAAACGATGAACCTCATCGACAAACAACACCGTTTTTTGATTCAGAGCTTCGCGTGCCTGCTGCGCTCTAGCAATCACCGCGCGAATATCTTTAACGCCGCACAACACAGCAGAAATAGATTCAACATGCGCATTCGCATTTTTTGAAAGCAACCTGGCTAAAGTTGTTTTACCACAACCTGGTGGACCCCAAAAAATCATTGAATGCAAAACGCCTTGTTCTATAGCGTGATGAAGCGGCTTTCCGGGCGCTAACAGATGGGCTTGACCAATATACTCTTGAATGTTCGCCGGCCTCATGCGAGCTGCAAGGGGCAAATAGACGTCACTATTCATAAATCACATCCACACCATCAGGCGCGGTGAATTCAAATAAGATATTACTCAACGGCGAGTTAATCAACACATGTGAGAAACGAATTTCTGTTACGTGACCCAAACTGTCACGCATTTGCATTGCGGATATTTTATCGAACTTAAATCCAAGCACAATAACAGACATGAGAGAATCCGCATCCTTGCTCGACAACCTAAACCAGCTTTCAGCAGGATCTGCGCTGTCAACGTGCGTCACGTCAAATAACGCATCAAGCTTATCAACATTACCGCTTAACAATAACGCTGGCGCGACATCCATGCTGTGCGCTAACGAGCGCTTACTCACTTGCTCAAGCTCTGGATCAAAAATAGTGACATCATTACCCGATACAATAATTAATTGCTGAAGAGGCGAAACCTGATCCCAACGGAATTTTCCAGGTCTTGATATCATCACCTTACCGGTAGACTCTTGCAGCACCCTCCCCTTGTCTGAACTCAAAACCTGATCAAACTCACCGGTTAAGGTTTCAAACGAGCTAAGCATTTTATTTAGCTCATCAAAAGGCAAAGCAAAAGCACTGCTGCAAAGAAAATAAAAACACGCGATAGCCGATAACACTTTTTTCATTATCAATCCTTAGGTGGAGGTGGCGCTAACACTTCACGTGCACCACTTGATTGCATTGAGCTGACAACACCGGAAGCTTCCATCTGCTCTAGTAAACGAGCAGATCGGTTATAACCAATCTTCAATCGACGCTGTACATAAGAAATGGACGCACGGCGTGATTCTGTGACAATCGCAACCGCTTGGTCATAGAGCGCATCAAATTCCGCGTCAGGCTCACCGCCATTAGACTCACCTTGATTGCCCTGTAAAATTTCATCCAGGTAATTGGGTTCACCGCGTGCCTTCCAATCCGCCACAACCTGATGGACTTCATCATCTGCAACAAACGCACCGTGCACACGCACAGGCACACCGGTGCCTGGCGGCAAGTAAAGCATATCGCCGTTACCCAGCAATTGTTCAGCGCCTTGCTGATCCAAAATGGTGCGAGAATCTACTCGAGAAGATACCTGAAATGCAATACGTGTTGGCACGTTCGCCTTAATCAAGCCTGTAATCACATCAACAGAGGGACGTTGTGTTGCAAGAATTAAGTGAATGCCAGCGGCACGTGCTTTTTGGGCGATACGCGCAATCAACTCCTCCACCTTCTTACCAACAACCATCATCATGTCAGCGTACTCATCAACGAGCACAACAATAAAAGGAAGATGCTCCAAAAAGCATTCTTCTTCGCCGCCATACCACGCAGGCGCCGCAATCGGCTTCTTAGCCGCTATAGCCGCAGCCACTTTCTTATTGTACGCTGCAAGGCTTCTAACGCCCATATGCGCCATGAGGCGGTATCGTCGATCCATCTCAGCCACACACCAACGCAGTGCGTTAGCCGCTTCTTTCATATCAGTGACAACCGGTGTTAACAAATGTGGAATGCCTTCGTAAATTGATAGCTCCAACATTTTAGGGTCGATCATAATAAAGCGAACGTCTTTTGGCGTTGCTTTATAAAGAAGACTCAACAACATGGCATTCAATGAAACAGACTTACCCGAACCCGTTGTACCCGCGACCAACAAGTGTGGCATTTTAGCCAAATCCACAATAACTGAGTGACCTGCAATATCACGACCCAATGCAAGACTCAATGCAGAATGCGCTTGCTCATATTGCGGCGACTCTAACACTTCTCGCAAACGTACCGTTTCACGTTGGGCATTAGGCACCTCTAATCCAATCACCGACTTGCCAGGAATCACTTCTACAACACGCACACTGACCACCGAAAGCGATCTCGCTAAGTCTTTTCCTAAGCCGGTAACACGACTGACCTTAATGCCAGGCGCTAACGATAATTCAAAACGGGTAATCACAGGACCGGGGTAGACATTCACAACTTGCGCCGTAATACCAAAGTCACTCAAACGTGTTTCAACTTCACGCGACATGCTATCAATTGTCGCTTGAGAATAACCACCACGCTTATTCGCAGCAGGGCCTTGGTCTAACAAATCAAAGCCAGGCATACCAACAGTAGGCGCAGTTGTCATCTTAGGTTTCTTAGGCGCCATTGGTTTTTTGGTTATGGCTTTCTTAAAGGCTTCTGCGACAATGGAGGGCTCTTTTCTAGTGGCGGGCAATGGCAGTTGTCTCGCTGCTTTCTTTCTAGGTGCCGGCGTTGGTTTAACGAACGCATTCGGACGCGACAAATCTTGCGTCGTCACCGCTGGAGCACGTGTGATACGAAGAGAACGCA
The DNA here is from genome assembly GCA_002469885.1 of Legionellales bacterium UBA7366. Lineage (GTDB taxonomy): Bacteria > Pseudomonadota > Gammaproteobacteria > UBA7366 > UBA7366 > UBA7366. The sequence goes on from DKOI01000053.1 coordinate 31,285, forward strand.
CACGATCAAACGCGTTAATCACCATAGGATAACCCACGCGCGCTGTTTCAACTATCCAAGAAACAATTGTCGAAGCGGATTTAGCAAACGCGCGCAACAAATCACTCCAAGACATACCGGTGAATAACGTGACGCCTAATGAAAACAACGCTAGCAACATCAGCGATGCGCCGACGACGCTTAAGTAGGCAGCAAGCCCAACACCGATAACCTCACCGAATATTCCGCCTGAGGTTAGCGGAAGGAATGCGTGGACTTTTGCAAGGTGCAAACTCTCCAGCCCGGTAGAGGATAAAATGATTAAAACAAAACCCGCTAGTCGCAATAAAAACATGGGCCAATTAAAAGGCTCGCCTTCGCGAGCACGATAAAACCCCGCCCAAGCGGCAAAAGTTAACATAACGGGGAATAAATAGCCGGAAAACCCGAATGAATATAAAAAGACATCTGCAAAATATGCGCCGATTTTACCGCCTAAATTGAGAACCTCATCTGTCATACCCGTGCTAGACCAACCGGGGTCTAAGTTGCTATAGGTCACAAATGATAAAATTAAAAACAATGACACTGCAACGGTCATTATTAACACGGCTTCGCGTACGATATGTGAAATTTGTGTGCCGAATGTGGCGCTATCCCTGCTTGTCTGTTTCAAGAGCTAAAACTCCCTTCTTGTCTCTATACTTTAATGATATTATGCCTCAATACTAATTGGAACACTATAGGATAAAAAATGACAAAGCATCACAAATTGATCATTATCGGCTCAGGTCCTGCAGGCTATACCGCAGCAGTTTACGCAGCACGCGCCAATCTCCAGCCAGTGCTTATCACAGGCATACAACCCGGTGGTCAATTAATGACAACAACAGAGGTTGAAAACTGGCCAGGCGGACACGAAGCCTTACAAGGTCCAGAATTGATGAAAACGCTCCAAGAGCACGCCGAGCGCTTTGACACCGAACTTATCAACGACCACATCAAGTCAGTTGACCTCAAATCTTCACCGTTTAAGCTAACGGGTGACTCCACTGAATACACCTGCGACGCCCTCATCATTTGCACCGGCGCAACGGCAATCTATTTAGGCCTCCCTTCTGAACAAAAATTTATGGGACGCGGCGTTTCAGCTTGCGCAACCTGTGATGGTTTTTTC